>DASPUW010000339.1:0-8510 GCA_035622675.1 Burkholderiales bacterium
CGCCGAGCACCCGTGTTTCCAGGGGCGACAGGTCGATCAGCGCGGAGCCGCTCATCGTGCTCGGCGGATTCAATGGATCGCCCGATCCAGGTTGATCGCCTGGTCGAGCCCCTTCACGGCGTCCAGCCCCGTGACGTTTCTCAGGATCGCCCCGGCCAGGTCAGCCTCGGTGAAGTCCGCGCCCGTGAGCTCGGCCGTCGTGAGATCCGCTCCCGACAGGTCGGCGCGGAAGAAGTTGGCGCGGCTCAGATTCGCGCCCCGCAGATTCGCGAAGCGCAGCAGCGAACGGTTGGCGTCGGCGTTCGACAGATTCGCGCCGGACAAGTCCGCTCCGCTGAGGTTGGTGCGCATCTGCCCCATCCCCTGATTTCTGATGTTCACCCCCAGGTGGGCGCTGGACAGATTCGCTCCCGCCAGACTGGCGCCGTCGAGCTCGGCAATGATGCGAGCGCCCGACAGGTTCGCTCGTGTGAACGTGGGGCGCTGCGTGATCTCGCCGCCCAGGATGACGACCGACATCAGCATCGCGTTGGACAGGTCTGCTCCGGTAAAATCGGCACCCATCAGCCAGGCACCGTTGAGGTTGGCATTCGACAGATTCGCGCCCGAGAGATTGGCGAGCACCAGCTTGGTTCCGAATAGACTCGCCCCGGCAAGGTCGGCCTGCCTGAAATCCACGCGGTTCAGGTCGAGATCGGACAGATCTTTGCGTGCGAGGTGCGCGCGAGTTCCGCCCGATGCGATCACGTCCCGCACCTGCTCGGCGGTGAGGTCAGCCGCAGCGCAGCTCACGGCCGCTGACAGCAGAGCGCTGATCCATACGGTGCGCTGAGAGCCCATGGCAGAACGTCCGGCGCCGGTTGCGAATCGTGGGAAAGGACGAAACCCCATTGAGTATACCTGCGGTCCGCTGCGGATGAACGAGCATCGGCGGGCCGGCGCTTGCACGGATCTTGCGCAGCAGGCTGGCGAAACCGCGCGTACTCGACTCGAGGCGCACATCCACTGGAAGCCTTCGGAGAGAGGTTCGAATTGAATTGGACCGGACGAGCAGCAGCTGACCTGCCGAACAGCGACACGGCCGCAGACCCTGCGCGGCAACTCCCCGCCAACTGCCGACCAGTCGAGCGCCGGGCGCGTGAGCCCGGAGGCGCCTCGAGGGCGAAGGCCACAGCAGCACGCGCTGGCTACGCTGCATTATTGCTGTTCTGCCTGCCGCTGGCAGCCGAGGCGCAGTCCGAAGCCGTGCACAGCGACGCGGTGCAGCGTGCCGCGAACATCCTGCAGCAGATCAAAGCGCGCTACGTGCGTCCGATCGATGATCAGAAACTTGTGGCAGACGCCATCGCCGGCGTGCTCAAGGGCCTCGACCCGTATTCCACCTATCTGGACGCCGAAGCTTATCGCCAGCAACTGATCGAGAACCGCGGCGAATACGGTGGAGTTGGTATCGAAGCCGAGATGCGCGACGGTGTCATCGAAGTCGTCTCGGTGTTCGAGGACACGCCCGCCGCACGCGCCGGATTGCGGCCCGGCGACAGGATCCTCAAGGTGGGCGACACGAGCCTGGACGGCCTCACGATGGGGCAGGCAGTGGCGCGAGTGCGCGGCGAGCCGGGAACGCAGATCACGCTGAGCGTGCTGCGGAAGGACGCTGACGCATCGACCCTGATCCTCACGCGCGACGCAATCGTGAGCCGCAGTGTCGAGTCTAGTGTGATCGAACCGGGGGTCGCCTATCTCCGCGTGACTCGCTTCCAGGCGCACACCGGCGAAATGATGGCCGACGTCATGGAGCACCTGTTACAGGCCGGTGGCGACGGGATGACCGGCATCATCCTCGACCTGCGCGACAATCCGGGAGGGCTGGTGCGCGCGGCCGTCGCCGTGTCGTCCGTCTTCCTGTCCGCCGGCGCGCCGGTGGTGTCGAGCGAAGGCGCGGACAAGAGCTCTCAGGTGAGCCTCTCTGCGAAAAGCGATGATTACGTCCGCAGCGGGGAGGTGGACTACCTGCAGAGCCTGCCTGCGGCCGTGAAGAGCCTGCCGATGGTCGTTCTGGTCAACAGCGGATCTGCGTCGGCGGCGGAGATCGTCGCGGGCGCGCTGCAGGACAATCGGCGTGCGACGATCCTCGGCACCCGGACCTTCGGCAAGGGGTCTATCCAGACGGTGATCCCGCTGGGGGATGGGACCGGAATGAAACTCACCACTGCGTACTACCGGACGCCGACCGGACATCTGATACAGGGCAGCGGTGTGACGCCCGATGTCGTTGTCGCGCCACAACCGTTCGAGCCGCAACGCGTGGCGCAAGCGCAAGCTGCATCTTCTCCGCAGCGCGTCGTCACCGAGCGTCAGACCGAGCAGACGTTCGCCACATCAACATATGCAATGTGCGCGCTCCCCGAAGGTCCCGCGTTGCGAATTCCCGACGGTGGTGCAGACGCCTCTCATGCCGAGCGCTCCGACGGAGATTGCCAGCTCGAACATGCGCTTCATCTGCTGCGCAGAGCGAGATCGGTCGATCGCAACTGAAACGCCGCATCGTTCGCAGCGCGCACGAGTGCGCTTGCGCCGCGGTTGGTGTCGTAGTCTCCCGACGAAAAATCTGCTTCGTGCGCGATTGCGCCGTCGCAAACTTAACCGGTCAAATTTTTCTGCTGCGCGATATCAGCCGGTTACGTGGGGATCTCTCGTTTCGCGTCCAACCCGGCACGCGAAATGCGGCGGCCGAACTCAAGCCTCGAGTCGATCGATGCGATCGCTGGTTGTCCGCCGTGGCTCTCTCGACATGCGGTCGGCCTCCGGTCTCATCGTGAAGCAGCAATCGGCCGCGGCGACAACAGTTCACACGACAGGAAAGGAGACGCTATGAGTAAGCTGATTAGTATCCTCACCGCCGCGGCACTGGCATTCGCCGTGAGCGGCTTCGTCTACGCCGCAGACGAGCCGCAAGGCCAACCTCGCGCTGAACCGCAATCGAACCAGCCGGCTGATTCCTCGAAGCGCGAGCAGGAGTACATGGCCGCGCTGAAGCGTTGTGAGCCGATGACCGGCTCCGACAAGCAGAAATGTATCGAGGCGGCGAAGAAGAAGTACGGCGAGATGTAACGCGTTAAGTGCAGGACCCGTAGTGACTGGATTCCGGATCGCCTCCGGCGTCCGGAATGACGGTCAAGGGCAGCTCGTCATTCCGGGGGCCGCGAAGCGGCAACCCGGAATCCAGGTTTCAGCCCTGCGTAATGGCTGGATTCCGGATCGGCTTCGGCGTCCGGCGTGACGATGGAGAAGTCGTTCTATTGTGCGCAGTATGCTTTCGCCCAGCGCGCGACCTCCGCATGCGTGGCGAACCAGACGCCTGGCTTCGAGCGCGCGTGCCGGATCAACTCCTCGATGATCCAGATGCGCGAGCGGTAGCCGATCACGTGCGGATGCATGGTGAGCTGGAACACGCCACCTTCCTCGTAGGCCGCGTCGAACTCGCGCCGGAAGATGTCGAACACGTCGGCCGGCGGCGTGTAGGGGCGGTGCGACGCGAACCGGTTCATCCAGAAGTAAACCGCGTCGTCGCGCACCCACTCGACCGGCAGCTCCATGACACCGGTCGCCTCTCCGTCGAGCAGCAGCTCGTAGCAGTCCTCGTCGGCAAACAGCGAGGAGTCGTAGACGAGGCCCATCTCGCGCGCGATCCCGAGCGTGTGCGGGCTGAAGTCCCACGACGGAGTGCGCATTCCGACCGGGCGCGTCCCCGTCGTTTTCTCGAGCACGTCGGCCGAGCGCAGCATCAGGTCGCGCTCGGCGGCAGCCGGCAAACTGGAGTTGAGCTCGTGGATCCAGCCGTGGATGCCGATCTCGTGCCCGCGCGCTGCGATCCCATGCTGTTCTTCGGGGTAGAGCAGCGCGGTTACGGCCGGCACGTAAAAGCTTGCTGGGACGGCATAGCGTTCGAGCACTGCCAGGATGCGCGGCACGCCGACGCGGTTCCCGTACTGGCCCCAGCTCAGGCGCCCGATCGACTTCCCGCCGTCGCGCAGCTCGTTGGTCTCGTGGTCCGAATCGAACGACAGCGCTACCGCGCAGCGCGCGCCGTCCTTCCACGCTTTCGGGCGCAGGCTCCGTCCGGCGCGCACGCGCCCGACAATCCGACGCCACTGTTCTTCGGGCCACTGCCACGGTTCAAGTGAGGCTGGGGCGTCCATCGGTCCTCCACGCTCGCGCCCTCCCTTGCAGGAGGGGCCGCAACGGCGGCATAGTAACTGTTTCGGGATGGAACACAGGAGCTACTCATGACCGTCGAAGCGCATGCCGCGGAGCGGACAGCCCAGTCCGAGACGCTCTATTCCCGCCGGGCCCGCTACGTCACCGCGGAGAACCCATTTACCTTCGAATGGCCGCCGGTGCCCGCACGGCAGTTCCTAGCCGAACGGGATCGGGCGTTCGACCCGGCGACCCCGACTGGCGAAATTCCGCTCGACGCCTCCAGCGATCTCGGGACCCGTTACCCGGCCACAACACCCACCCTGCTGGTGCGCTATCTCAAGCTGCGCGGGGGCGAGCACCTGCGGACCTCGTTCGCGGCGGCCGGCGAGATCTATTACGTGATGTCGGGCACGGGCGAGAGCCGCAATGGGAATGACGCGATCGCATGGAGTGCGGGCGACGTGTTCTGCTTCCCGGGCGGGGGCGAGACGCTGCATCTCGCTGGGCGCGGGGACTGTCTGCTGTTCGTGGCCACGGACGAACCGCTGCTCGCGTTCGAGCGGCTGCGTCCGCCTCCGTCGGCGGAGTCTGTGGTAGAGACCGTCCATTGGCCGGCCGCGGAGATCGAGCGGCGCTTCGAAGCTGTCTGGCAGCGGCCGAGCTCCGACAAGGTCACGGGGCGCGCTGTCCAGTTCTCCACGTCAGCGCTAGCGCCGAGCTACATGACGATCCCCACCATCAACCTTGCCATCAACACGCTGGACCCGGGCTGCGATCAGCGTCCACACCGTCACAACGGCGTCGCCATCACCCTGGCCGTTCAGGGCGAGGGCATCCATTCCATGATCGACGGCCAGCGCATCGACTGGTCGACCGGCGCCGCCCAGATCACTCCTGGCACCACGCTGCACTCGCATCACAATCGCGGCACCAAGCGCATGCGCTCGGTGATCTTTCAGGACGAGGGGCTGCATCACTACACGCGTACACCGGGCTTCAGCTTCGATTGACCGCATCGGGGCGTTAGCTCGTCGATCGTGGTGCGCGATGTCATGAGAAAGGCGATCGCCGTGTTGTGCGGCTGCCTTGCGGCATCGGCGGCAACTGCCTCGCTCGCGCTGGAGCCTGGCCAGCGCGTCGAAAACTTCCGTCTGCTCGACCATCTCGGCGCGTCGCACGAGTTGTACTACCTGTCCGACGCCAAGGCCGTCGTGTTGATGGTGCAGGGGAATGGCTGTCCGATCGTGCGCAACGCCCTGCCCACTTTGAAGGCGTTGCGCGAACGCTACGCCGCGCGGGGCGTCGAGTTCCTGTTGATCAACGCGAGCCTGCAGGACGATCGCGACGCCGTCGTCAAGGAAGCCGCCGAGTTCAGCATCGATTTCCCGATCCTCAAGGACGACACACAGCTGATCGGAGAATCGCTGGGCATCGAGCGTACCGCCGACGTGTTCGTCATCGACCCGAAGACCTGGAAGCTCGCCTATCGCGGCCCCATCGATGACCGGCTGTCGTATGGCGCGCAGAAGCCGACGGCGACGCACAACTACCTTGCCGACGCACTGAACGACGTGCTCGACGGAAAGCCGGCGCGCCTGGCGAAAGCCGATGCCCCCGGCTGCCTGGTCGATCTTCCGGAGCTGGAGCAGCGCGCCGCCCACGCCAGGATCTCGTATGCGGAGACAATCGCGCCGCTGCTGGAACGGCGCTGCGCGAGCTGCCATCGGCCGGGAGGCGTTGCCCCGTGGGCGATGACGAGCTACGACATGGTGCGCGGGTTTGCGCCGATGATCCGGGAGGTCGTGCGTACGCAGCGCATGCCGCCGTGGCACGCCGATCCGCACATCGGTGCATTCGAGGGCGACCGCTCGCTCGCCACCACTGAGGCCACTACGCTCGTCCATTGGATCGAGGCCGGTGCGCCGCGCGGGAGCGGTGCCGATCCGCTCACCGGGGTGGAGCGCAGCCCGTCGCAGTGGACACTCGGACAACCCGATCTGATCGTCGAGGTGCCGGCCTACACGGTGCCGCCCACCGGCGTGGTCAACTACCAGTATCCGAGAATTCCCAATCCACTGGATCACGATGTCTGGGTGCGCGCGGTCGAGATCCTTCCCGGTGACCGTTCGGTCGTGCACCATGTGCTCGCGGGTATCGATGATCCGGACAACCCGCGGCGCTCGGATGCCGAGCAGATCGCATACTTCGGTGGCTACTCGCCGGGAAAGAACGTGATGCCGTATCCCGCGGATACCGGCGTACTGTTGCGCAAGGACGCGAGCCTGCGCTTTCAGATGCACTACACGCCGAACGGAAAGGCGACCACCGACGTGACGCGCGTCGGGTATTACTTCTCTGCGAAGGTGCCGCGCTATCCATTGCGGGTGATGATGCTGGCCAAATATTCGCTGGTGGTACCACCCAACACCAAGGCATACACCGTATCGGTCGAGCACGTCTTCGACCGCGCGGTGATCGTCTACAGCCTGATGCCGCACGCGCACCTGCGCGGCAAGGCGTCCAGATTCACCGCTCTCTATCCGGACGGACACGAAGAGGTTCTGCTGTCAGTGCCGAAATACGACTTCAACTGGCAGACGACCTACCTGTTCAAGTCGCCGAAGCTGCTGCCGGCCGGGACTCGACTCACGTTCGATATGACCTGGGACAACTCGGCGCAGAATCCTGCCAATCCGGAGCCGAGCCGCGCCGTGCGCTGGGGCGAGCAAACCTGGGACGAGATGAACGCGGGCTGGCTTCGCTACCGGTACGCGGACGAAGCGCCGGAAACGGCTGCCAGCGGTCGCTAGGGCGAAGGGCGCTGGCGCGCCGCAGCACCGTCGACCCCGTGCACCATAGCTAGGCACCGGCGCCGGCTCCTGTTCAGATACGGTGCGGTTTCCGCTCAGACTCATCGCCAGGGCGGACGTCGCTGCGCTCGCGCGACATTCGGCAACACCCCGAAAACGCTGATACTTCCATCGCGCCGGCGGCAATCAAGCGCGCTGCGCGCGCGGCCCGCACACTTCTTGCGACGCAACGCGCTAGCCTGACGCGGCGGCGAGCAAGAGGAACGCGATGGACATGCTTGTTGCGGGCGCACCCAGCGCTTCAGTTCCAGACCTCGAAGGCGAAGGCTTCAGCCGGGAAGAGCTGAAGCGCGCCTTCCTGGACAAGCTTTTCTACATGCAGGGCAAATTCCCCGCCCTGGCCAACAAGCGCGACTACTATCTCGCCCTCGCTTATGTCGTGCGCGACCGTCTGCTGCAGCGCTGGGTCAGCACGGCCGCGGCCTACACGAGGCAACGCTCGCGCACGGTCGCGTATCTGTCGGCCGAGTTCCTCATCGGCCCGCAGCTGGGCAACAACCTGGTCAACCTCGGCATCTACGACGCGGTGAAAGGGGCGGTCGCAGAGTTGGGCCTCGACTTCGACGAGTTGCTGCAGCAGGAGGAGGAACCCGGCCTCGGCAACGGTGGCCTGGGGCGACTCGCCGCCTGTTTCCTCGATTCCATGGCCACGCTGCAGATCCCGACGATGGGTTACGGCATCCGTTACGAGTTCGGCATCTTCGAGCAGGAGATCGTGGACGGCTGGCAGGTGGAGCGCACCGACAAGTGGCTGCGCTTCGGCACGCCGTGGGACGTGGCGCGCCCGGAGTGGGCGGTGGAGGTCAAGCTGGGCGGGCGCACCGAAGGCTGGACCGACGAGCAGGGCCGCTACCGCGTGCGCTGGATTCCCGAGCGCGTTGTGATCGGCATTCCCTACGACGCGCCCACCCTCGGCTACCGGAACAACACCGCCAACACGCTGCGGCTGTGGCGCGCCGAGGCGCCGGAGTCCTTCGACTTCGCCGTGTTCAATCGCGGCGACTACTACGGTGCAGTCAACAAGAAGATCGTTTCCGAGAACCTGACGAAGGTGCTGTATCCGAACGACGAGGCGATCCAGGGCAAGGAGCTGCGGCTCGAGCAACAGTTCTTCTTCGTGTCGTGCGCGCTGCAGGACATGCTGCGCATCATGCGCGGCCAGAAGATCCCGGTCGAGCGCTTTCACGAGAAGTTCGCCGTGCAGTTGAACGACACTCATCCAGCCATCGCGGTCGCAGAGCTGATGCGGCTGCTGGTCGATGAGCATGCCATGGTGTGGGACAAGGCCTGGGACATCACACGGCGCACGTTCGGATACACCAACCATACGCTGCTGCCCGAGGCGCTGGAGCACTGGCCGATCGCGATGTTCGGCAAGCTGTTGCCGCGCCACCTGGAGATCGTGCACGAGATCAATGCGCGCTTTCTCGACGAGGCGCG
>DASPUW010000340.1:0-2343 GCA_035622675.1 Burkholderiales bacterium
GAGGCGCCAGACCCGGGAGGTGCTGCTGGTGTCCTCGGGCGCGATCGCGGAGGGCATGCAGCGCCTCGGCTGGAAGCGCCGCCCGCGTCAGCTGCACGAGCAGCAGGCCGCCGCTGCAGTCGGGCAGATGGGGCTGGTGCAGGCGTACGAGTCCGGTTTCCGCACGCATGGCCTGCACGCTGCGCAGGTGCTCCTCACGCACGACGATCTGTCTGATCGGCGCCGCTACCTCAACGCGCGCTCGACCCTCCGCACGCTGCTGGCGCTGGACATCATCCCGGTGATCAACGAGAACGACACTGTGGCCATCGATGAGATCAAGTTCGGCGACAACGATACGCTGGCGGCGCTGGTTACCAATCTGGTGGAAGCCGACGTGCTGGTGATCCTCACTGACCAGGCCGGCCTGTTCACGCGCGATCCCCGCCGGCACGCGGACGCCACGCTGGTGGCTGAGGCCAAAGCGTCCGACGCCGGCCTGGAGCGTATGGCCGGCGGCGCGGGCAGCCATGTCGGCAGCGGTGGCATGCTCTCCAAGGTACGTGCCGCCAGACGCGCCGCGCGCAGCGGCGCGCACACCGTGATCGCGTCGGGGCGCGAGCCCGACGTGCTGTTGCGGTTGACGCGCGGCGAGATGATCGGCACTCAACTCACGGCCGAGACGATGACGCTCGCGGCGCGCAAGCAGTGGCTGGCAGACCACTTGCAGGTACGCGGCCGACTGACGCTCGACGCGGGCGCTGTCCGCGCGCTGACGCAGGACGGCAAGAGCCTGCTGCCAATCGGCGTCGTCGATGTGAGCGGGGACTTCGAGCGGGGCGAGGTGGTGAGCTGCCTCGACCCGCAGGCGCGGGAGGTTGCGCGCGGGCTGGTCAACTACAGCGCTGGAGAGACCCGCCGCATCCTGCGCGCCCCCAGCCACGAGATCGAAGCGAGGCTGGGCTACATCGACGAGCCCGAGTTGATCCATCGCGACAATTTGGTGCTGCTGTGAAGAGCGCCGGATTGCGGCGTACGCTAACCTGACCGCAGGTTTTGGGGTCAGGTCAAGCGAGCTTCGCGAGCGGCCGAAGCCACAACCTCGTGCGGGTTTACTGGAAACTAACCCAGGTCACACTAGAACTATGAAACACGCAATTGTCGGATGGTCGTTCGTCGTCGTCGTGGCGTCTGGTCACGTGGCTGCCGCCGACATCCGCGAGGGCCTGTGGGAGTTCACCCTTCAAGCAGAAGTCGGCGGCCAGTCGATTACCGCCACGCCGATGGTGATGCGTCAATGCATCAGCAACCAGTCGATCCAGGAAATGATGGCGCAGATGGGTGGGGCAGGAGCCTGCCAGGTTTCCGATCTCCAGCAGAGCGGCAGCCACTCGCGCTGGAACTTGATCTGCACGGGTGAGCCGCAGGTCAGCGGCTCAGGCGAAGCCGATGCGGCCGGCGAGCAACTCGTCGGCCGGATGAATCTGGTCGTGACAATGGGCGGTCAGAGCCTTCCGATGGTCCAGAATTTCCAGGCCCGGCGTGTGGGAGAGTGCCAGTAGCGTCGTCGCCTAGAGCTTGGGCAGCGTAGGGTTGCGGTCGTCGCGCGGTACCGGGTGCTTGAGCAGGCGCACGAGCTTGGCGGCGTCCCCCGCGGGAGCTACGGAGGAAACTCCACCCGCACACAGGTAATCCTGGTACAGCGTCCCCTGGTAGTTGTTGAAATTGATGTTCTGGATCCGCCGCCACTGAGGCGCATGGCTCACCGACCAGGTGCGGTCGTCGCGACCGAACGCGTAGTCTTTCCATTCGCGCTCGCTGCAGCGCAGCCCGGCGAATGTGGCGTTGTCGATGCCTTGCGCGGTGCGAACGACGAGCGCGAAACGCACCACGCGGTCCGGGCCCACCGTCAGAGAGGAAGTGTCGATGAAATAACGGTGGTTGGTTTGTCCGCTGAGATAGAACTCGGTGAGATTCGCATCGCTCGGATAGGGAGGCGGCGGGACGTTGGCTTCCACCCAGGCCTGCTCTTCGGGCACACCCGGCAGTGGTCCTTCCTGTTTCCCCCGCGGCGGTATCCCCTTCGTTGGCTCGCTCGACACGTGCGAACAGCCGAAAAGCGCGATCAAGGCAGCAGCGGCAGCGCCGCGCCAAGCCACCCGGCATGCGGACCGCGCGATCATCACCGGTAGATGTGCTCGCGCGTGAGGGGGTACGACACGGCGCCGTCCGGCTGCATCTTGACGCCCAGCAGCTGGTAGATCGAAATCCAGCCGCGCGTGAAGGCATGTGCGGAACCGGCCATGTAGATGAGCCATGTCCGTAACCGTTTCTCACCCACCATGGCCCGTGCCTCGCCGCGGC
>DASPUW010000341.1:0-5914 GCA_035622675.1 Burkholderiales bacterium
CGTCCGAGGTACTTCTTGAGCGTTCTCGCCTTCGACGGCGATTCGACGATGAGCAGGCTGCGGCCCATGCTGCGGGTGCACAAACGAAAAGGAGCGGCAGATGATAGGGACTCAAACCCGGCAGTGCAAGCGAGGAAATGGGTAGCCGGGCGGGTGGACCGCCGTCCGGAGTCCAGCTCTAGCGCATGCGCTGAAGCAGTCCCCCGGGCAGCCGGGCGACGTAGCCGTCGAGCTCCAGCTGCAGCAGGATAGGCCCTGCGATGTCAGGGCTTACTCCCGTCCTATCGTATATGGTGTCGGGGTCTATGGGTTCAAAGCCCATGGCGGCGAGAAGCGCGGATGCGCTCGCCGTCAGCGGGGGGGCATCCTGCTGGACTGCGCCAGGCCCCGCCGGGGCCATGCCCAATTCCTCGAGGACGTCCTGTGCGCTTTCCACTAGCTTGGCCCCCTGTTTGAGCAGCCAGTGGCAGCCCTTGGATAGCGGTGAGTGGATCGAACCGGGCACTGCGAAGACCTCGCGTCCTTGGTCTGCGGCTTGGCGTGCGGTGATCAGAGAACCGCTGTGAAGCGCCGCCTCGACCACCAGGCAGCCGCGCGCCAGCCCGCTGATGATGCGGTTACGTCGCGGGAAATTCGATGCGAGCGGCGCCGTGCCCAGCGGAAACTCCGAGACCAGCGCCCCCTCCGCCGCAAGGCGATGCGCCAGTTCCCGGTTGCGCGCGGGATAGACCTTGTCCAGGCCGGTGCCCACCACCGCGATGCTGGAAGCCGGTCCCTTCAGCCCACCACGGTGCGCTGCACTGTCTATGCCGATGGCAAGGCCACTGATGATGGTGAGCCCGGCCTCGCTCAAGGCCTGCGCGAACGCTTCCGCGTCCCGGATCCCGCGCGCCGTGCCGCTGCGGCTGCCTACGACGGCGAGTGACGGCCGCTCGAGCAGCTCGATGCGGCCCTTCGCGAACAACAGCAGAGGTGGGTCGGCGGTCTCCAGCAGGGTCTGCGGAAAGCGCTCGTCCGCCAGGGTTAGGAGATGATTTCCCTCCTCCTCCAGCCACTCGAGACTGCGGCGAACGAGGGCAGAATCGGGCCCCGAGCGCAAAGCCGCCGCCGCGGCCTCGCCGGCGGCGCGAGCTATTTCGCTGGTGTTAGCCTGCAGCGCTTGGCGGGGAGCGCCAAACGCGCGCAGCAGTTTCCGCTGCGCAGCGGGGCCAAGCTGCGGGGTCAGTGCCAGCTCGAGCCAGGCTTGGGTCTCATCGCCTGACATCGCCGCTGGCGGGCCTCGTCGGTCAGGGATTTGCGACGATGTCTCTTACGTTTACCGGCTCGGTGGCGTTCATGACCAGCGCAAACGAGACTTTGTTGAAAACGCGGTAAACCATCAGCAGGCCATACTCCTGCAGCGGCATTGGCAGAGACTCACCGCCAACCAGACCAGGCGCGACCTTGCCCAGGTTGCGGAACACCCCGAGCACCTGCCCGGTTTCGAGTCCGTCGCGCGCACCTCGATTCAGGATGACCATTGCCAGCGGCCCAAATTCGGACAGTGTGTCGCTCGCTCCCGCGATCACCTTGCCCCGGATCTTCTTGCTCGGCGCACGGGGCACGTACGGCAGGGTCGGTGGCGCCGTCGACACTGTCAGCCGGTCCCCGTTGGTGACTTCCTGGGTGGCGTGGACGATGCGCAACGCCGAGACCTGGCCGAAAGACTCGACCTCGACGTCCCCCACGAAGACCGCTTCGCGCCCCAGCATCTCGTTCGTGTCTGGATCCTGGAGAAAGCGGCCGGGGCGGTACACGTTCCAATGGTTGCCTTTGCCCTGCTGGATGCCGACGGCGTACGCCGTATCGTTGGCACTCAGAACGACACGGTTCTTCAGGCCGGAAACGATCTTTGGGGCGAGCGCCATCGCGTCGGGCTCCACCACCAACGAGCGGCTCAGAAATGCATCGATCTCCCTGGCCGGTATGGTCGGGATCGCACCAGCGAGCGCGCTCGTACGCATGCGCGGCTCGAGCTTGCTGACCTGCAGCTCGTAGCCGTACCAGCGCGAGAGGCCGCCGTCGGGCACGCCCTCGAGGCGCAGCCGCGGGGTGGCCCCGGACAGGTCGAGAATAATGACGTCGCCTGGATAGATCAGGTGCGGATTCTTGATCTCATCCTTGTTCATGCCCCAGACCTCGGGCCATTTCCAGGGGTTTTTGAGGTATCGGCTCGAGATCCCCCACAGGGTGTCGCCGCGCTTGACGGTGTAGCGGCCTGGGGGGTTGTCCTGCAGTTTCACGTCGCCCGCGGGGGGTGCTTCGGCGGCGGGCATCGTGTCCGCCGCGGCAGCCGCTGGTGCTTCCGGGGCGGCAAGCGGCGCGGCCGGTGGGGCCGGTTGGTCCTCGGCGAAGGCCAAGCCGGCACCGAGCGTACAGGCGAGCAGCACAGGGATAACCGATATAATTCGCGTCATTTGCGCCCCTGGTCTGTTCGGGACTTTCTCGGGCTGCACACGCTTCGCGGTGCTCTTGAAAGTCCGTCCAATAGTAACAATCTTGTTTAAAGTCTGCACGTAGTCCCCTCAATTTGCAACTGAATTATGGCTCTGCTCCCGATACTGCGCTATCCGGACGAACGGTTGCACACTGTGGCCGAGCCGGTGAAATCGGTTAACGGCGAGATCCGCCAGCTAATTGAGGATATGGCCCAGACCATGTATGCCGCGCCCGGCGTGGGGCTGGCGGCCACGCAGGTGGATGTGCACAAGCAGGTCATCGTGATCGACGTGTCCGAGACCCGCGACCAGCTCTTGGTTCTGATCAACCCGGTCATCGTCGAGAGCCGCGGGGTTTCCGACTTCGAGGAAGGGTGCTTGTCGGTGCCAGGCATCTTCGAGAAGATCGAGCGGGCGGACTGGATCAAGCTGCGCGCGCTGGACCGCAGCGGCCAGCCGTTCGAGCTCGAAACGAACGGTCTGCTGTCGGTGTGCATCCAGCACGAGATGGACCATCTGCGCGGCAAGGTGTTCGTCGAGTATCTCTCCAGCCTCAAACAGGGCCGTATTCTGGCCAAGCTCAGGAAACAGGAAAGGCAGCAGCGGCGGGCGCTTTGATGCGCGTCGTCTTTGCTGGCACACCCGCTTTTGCTGCTGCGGCGCTGCACGCCCTATTGGACGCCGGCCACGACGTGGCGCTCGTGCTGACGCAGCCTGACCGCCCGGCGGGCCGTGGCTTGCGGCCGCTTGCGAGCCCCGTGAAAACGCTCGCTCTCACGCGCGGACTGCGACTTGCGCAGCCCCCTACTCTGCGCTCACCCGAGGCGTTCCAGGACCTGTCGGCGGCGCGCGCGCAGGTCATGGTTGTGGCTGCGTACGGTCTGCTGTTGCCCGTGCCGGTGCTGGAGTTGTTCGCACTGGGTTGCATCAACATCCACGCGTCCGTCCTGCCGCGCTGGCGCGGCGCCGCCCCCATTCAGCGCGCGCTCCTCGCGGGCGACCGCGAAACGGGCATCAGCATCATGCGGATGGACGCAGGTCTCGACACCGGTCCTGTCTATCTCACGCGTACCATCCAGATCGAGCCTGAGGACACCACGGGCAGCCTGCACGACAAGCTTGCAGCGCTCGGCGCACAGTGCATCGTGCACGTGTTGCCAGCGCTCGAGGCAGGCGACCTGCGAGCCATCCCGCAGCCCGCCGAAGGCGTGACCTACGCACACAAGATCCAGAAGCAGGAAGCCGTGATCGACTGGTCGCAAGGCGCTTTGCAGATCGAACGGCAGGTGCGCGCGTTCAATCCGCAGCCCGGCGCCCACACGACCCTGCGCGGCCAGCTGCTGCGCGTCTGGCGCGCCCGCGCGCTCGAACGCTCCGCCGTGCCGGCCGGTCGCGTCGTCGAGACTACCAGTAGTGGCCTCCTGGTCGCGTGTGGCGATGGCGTTCTGGCGATCGAGGAGCTGCAGCGCGCGGGCGCGAAGCGCTTGTCGGCCGCCGAGTTCCTGCGCGGGATTTCCCTCTCGCCCGGCGAGCCTCTCGGGGTGTGATTCAGCTCCAGCTCCAGGCGCTGCGCGTAGTGCTGCAAGTCGAGGCAGGCGCGAGCCTCACGGTTGCGCTCGGCCGCGCCAAGGCGCGCGCACCCGATGCAGCTTGGGGCGGTGTCCAGGATGTCTGCTTCGGCGTGTTCCGTCACCTCGGGCTGCTGCGCGCCCTCCTCAGCGCCCTGGCTCACAAGCCGTTGGCCGACCGCGATGTGGAAGCGTTGCTGCTGGTAGCTCTTTATCAGCTGGAATTCACGCGTGCGGCGCCGCATGCGGTGGTAGACCACGCCGTCCGCACGTGTGCGCCTCTGCGCAAGACGTCGGCGCGAGGTCTGGTCAACGCGCTGCTGCGCAACTTCCTGCGTCGGCGAGAAGCACTCTTGCAGCTCGCACGCCGGACGGACGAGGGGCGCTGGTCATACCCGCAGTGGTGGATCGACGAGCTCAGGCGCACGTATCCGCAGCAGTACGTTTCCATCCTCAACGCGGGGAATCAGCCGCCGCCCATGACCTTGCGCGTCAACCAGCGTCGCGTTTCCGCCGCCGATTACCTTGGCCTGCTGCGCAGTGCAGCGATGGAGGCCGAGCGCGTGGAATCCGTTGCGGTTCACCTCGCGCAACCGGTGCGCGTGGAGGAGCTGCCGGGCTTCGGGGGCGGACTTGCGTCGGTGCAGGACCTCGCCGCGCAATATGCCGCCGGACTGCTCGACCTCGCTCCTGGGCAGCGCGTGCTGGACGCTTGCGCAGCGCCGGGCGGGAAGACGGCGCACATCCTGGAGCGTGCTGACGTGGAGCTGCTTGCGCTCGACCGGGACAATGGGCGCCTGGCGCTGGTGCGCGAGACGCTGGAGCGGCTCGGCCTGCGGGCGCAGCTCAAGTGCGCGGACGCTGCGGACTTGCCGCAGTGGTGGGACGGTGTTCCGTTCCAGCGCATCCTGCTCGACGCGCCGTGTACAGCCTCGGGCATCGTTCGGCGCCACCCCGACATCAAGTGGTTGCGGCGGCCCGACGATATCGTCAACCTGGGCGCGCAACAGCAGCGGCTGTTGGAGGCTTTATGGCATACCCTTGCCGCAGGTGGTAAATTGCTGTACGCGACTTGCTCGGTCTTCGCGGCCGAGAATCAACTGCAGGTATCCACGTTCCTGCGATCTCATCCGGAGGCGAAGCTGCTGCCGCTCCTCGACATCCCGGAAGGTCCAGAGATCGGGAACGTCAAAGGTCAGATTCTCCCTGACGCGCGGCACGATGGTTTCTTCTACGCTCTGCTGCAAAAGACGTGACGGGCACGCGGCGCGCCTGCTGCTGACCGCTGCGCTCGCCGTCGCGCTCATCCTGCAGCTCGCAGTGGTGCGCGCGCAGGGCATGCACATCAAGTCGGCCGAGCTGATCGCCTCCGACGCCGGGTTCTCCCTGGAAGCGAACTACGAGATCACCCTGCCGCACACCCTCGAAGAGGCGCTGGTGCGCGGGCTGGTGCTGCCATTCGCGCTCGACTTCGAACTGATCTATCCGCGCTGGTGGACGCTCAACCTGTGGAACCGCACGGTGGCGGAGTTCCGCCAGCGGCACCGCTTGTCGTACAACGCACTCACCCTTCAATACCGCCTGTCTTTCGGCAACCTGCATCAGAACTTCGATACGCTGGAGGAGGCGCTGGCGGTTCTGGGGCGCGTGCGCCAGCGCATGGTGTTCCCGCAGGCGGACGTGGACTCCGAGCGGGTGTACATCGCGGCGCTGCGCATGCGGCTGGAGACTTCGCAGCTGCCCAAGCCGTTGCAGATCAACGCGCTCGGCTCGCGCGACTGGAATCTGTCGTCCGACTGGTATCGCTGGACTTTCCAACCCTGATGGCATCCTCCCGCCCGCTGAGACCATCGATGCGCCGAGTGCGCA
>DASPUW010000342.1:0-5167 GCA_035622675.1 Burkholderiales bacterium
TCAAGAAGGAGAGCGTGTTCGAAGGCAACGTGACCGTGAGTCAGGGCACCCTCACGCTCAAGGCCGACAAGGTAGTGGTTCGCCAGGACGCCGGCGGGTTCAATTTCGCTTATGCCTACGGCAAGCCGGCTCACTTCCGGCAGAAGCGCGACGAGTCCGATGAGTACGTCGAAGGCCAGGGCGAGTGCCTCGAATACGATGGGAAAGCCGACAAGATGCACGTTTACACCAACGCCGAAATCCACAAAGGGACCGACGAAGTCAAGGGTGATTACATTACTTACGACGCTACCAACGGTTTCTATCAGGTCATGGGCGGCCCTTCCGTGACCACACCTCTCAACCCCAAGGGTCGGGTACGAGCCACAATCCAGCCTCCCAAGAAAGCTGGTGGCGACAAGACCCTCCCGGTGCCAGCTCAGAAGCCGCCCGTCCCGCTCCAGCCCGCCACCTCGCTCCCCGAGCAGCGTCCACAATGAAGCAGCACTGCTCAAGCCCAAGGCGGAGGCTGCCGATACTTACCTGGCCATGAGCGAGCTGCGCGCGGAAGAGCTCGAGAAGCGCTTCAAGTCCCGCACAGTCGTAAAAGACGTCTCGCTCGAGGTAAAAAGCGGCGAGGTGATCGGTCTGCTCGGGCCGAACGGTGCGGGCAAGACCACCTGCTTTTACATGATGGTGGGGCTGATACCGTCGGATGGTGGCCGAATCTATCTCGATGGAAACAACCTGAACCACATGCCGATTCACCGCCGGGCACGCATGGGCCTGGCCTACCTGCCGCAGGAGGCGTCGATCTTCCGCAAGCTCACCGTGGCGGAGAACGTCCAGGCGGTCCTCGAGCTGAGAGGGTTCGACAACGGAACTATGGAGGAGAAGCTCACCACGCTGCTCAACGAGCTGCACATCGGCCACCTGCGCAACAGCCCTGCAGTGAGCCTGTCTGGAGGCGAGCGTCGTCGTGTCGAAATTGCGCGCGCGCTGGCAAGTCAACCCCGGTTCATCCTGCTGGACGAGCCGTTTGCCGGGGTCGATCCGATCGCCGTGCTGGATATCCAAAAGATTATTGGCTTTCTCAAGGAGCGCAATATCGGCGTGCTGATCACCGATCACAACGTGCGCGAAACTCTGGGGATCTGCGACCGCGCTTACATCATCAACGACGGCTCGGTGCTCGCTTACGGAGCGCCCGAGGAAATCGTTTATAATGAAAGCGTAAGGAAGGTCTACCTGGGTGAGCACTTCCGCCTCTAGGGAAGGGCCAGGATCCAGGGGCGTTCGCCTATCCTGTCAGCGCCCTGGGGCCCGTCGTCTCCACCATGAAGCACTCGTTACAGCTCAAGCTATCTCAGCACCTCACACTGACGCCGCAGCTGCAGCAGTCGATTCGACTGTTGCAGCTCTCGACGCTTGAGCTGAACCAGGAGATCGAGCGCTTCCTGCAGGACAATCCGCTGCTCGAGCGCGACGAGGGCTCCGAAGAGGAACCAGCACCAGTCGCTACGGTCACTCCCCTGCCGACCGATTTCACGAGCAGCACGACAACCACCTCGACTGCATCCGAGCAGAAAGAGGAAGCGCCATCCGAGGCGCCCGAGCCCGACGCCGAGTGGCGCGACGAGGGGGGCGGCAGCTTCAGCGGCCACGACGATGGTGAAGACAGCGACTACCCGCAGCTCGCGGCCGACTCGCCGTCCTTGCGCGAGCACCTGTTGTGGCAGGTCAACCTGCTGCAGTGCCCGGACCGCGACAAGCGCATCGTGGCGCTGCTGGTCGAAACCCTCGACGACGACGGCTACATGACGCAGGATCTGGAGGAGCTCGCAGCGATGCTGCCGGCCGATCTGGAGGTCGATCCCTCGGAGCTCACGATCGCGCTCAAGCATCTGCAGCATCTCGAGCCGCCCGGCATCGGCGCGAGAAATCTGGCTGAGTGCCTGTCGCTGCAGCTCGAAGCGCTGCCCGCCGACACGCCGTACCGCAACGACGCGCTGATCACAGTGCGCAACCATCTCGATCTGCTGGCTGGGCGTGATTTCGCCAAGCTGAAAAAACTGCTCCGCTGCAATGATGACACTCTGCGCGGCGCGCAGAGCTTGATCACCAGCCTCAACCCGCGGCCGGGGGCGAGGTTCTCGAAGAACGAGGCGCGCTTCATCATCCCCGATGTGATCGTGCGCAAGCTGAAAGGCCTGTGGCGCGTTTCGCTCAACCCCGACGCCATGCCTCGGCTGCGGGTAAACCGCATGTACGCCGACATCCTGCATCGCAACCGCGATGCCAGTCTGCAGCAGCTCGCGGGCCAGCTCCAGGAAGCGAAGTGGCTGATCAAGAACGTGCAGCAGCGCTTCGAAACCATCCTGCGCGTGTCGCAGGCGATCGTCGATCGCCAGCGGCATTTCTTCGAGCACGGCGAAGTCGCCATGCGGCCGCTGGTGCTGCGCGAGATTGCCGATACTCTCGGGCTGCACGAGTCCACGGTGTCGCGCGTTACCACGCAAAAATTCATGCTCACCCCGCGCGGCATCTTTGAGCTGAAGTACTTTTTCGGCAGCCATGTGACGACGGAGACCGGCGGCGCCTGCTCGGCAACCGCCATTCGTGCGCTGATCAAGCAGCTCGTGGCCGAGGAGGACACGCGCAAACCATTGTCCGACAGCCAGATCTCCGAGATCTTGGGCAAGCAGGGTATTGTCGTGGCGCGGCGCACGATCGCGAAGTACCGGGAATCTTTGCAGATCCTGCCGGTCAATCTAAGAAAATCGATCTAGAACCGACAGGTTCTGGACTTCATCGGAACCCGATAACATCGCATTCACGAGGAGGCGTCGATGAATCTGCAACTGACCGGACACCAGTTGGACATCACCCCCGCCATCCGTAGGTACGTGGTCTCGAAGCTCGAGCGCATCACGCGCCACTTCGATCACGTCATCGACGTCAACGTGATCTTGTCCGTCAGCAAGCTGGAGCAGAAGATCGAAGCGAAAGTCAATGTACCGGGCGGCGACATCTTCTGCGAGAGCTGCGATTCCGACATGTACGCGGCGATCGACAGTCTGGTGGACAAGCTCGACCGCCAGATCATCAAGCACAAGGAAAAGGCGATCGAGCACCGTCACAACGGCGCGTCCCGCAGCCGCGCCTCGCAGTGAGCGCAGGGCGCAGCGACGTTCCGAAGTCCCGCAAGCTGATGGATTAGACGGTACCGCTGCGGCGCGAGCGATGAGTCTGATTTCCTCCCTGCTCGAGCCGTCCCAAGTGGCGCTTGATGTCGATGCACCCGACAAGAAGGCGCTGTTCGAGCGCGCAGCCGCCATGCTCGAGGCCGCCTCAGGCCTGAGCCGCACCCAAGTGGTCGACAGCCTCCTGGCCCGCGAGCGCCTGGGCTCCACCGGGTTGGGACAGGGTATCGCGATCCCCCACGGCCGAGTCAAAGGTCTGCGCAATGCGGTAGGCGCGTTCCTTCGTGTGCGGGTGCCGATCCCTTTCGACGCACCGGACGATCGACCGGTCGGCATGGCGTTTGTCCTCTTGGTCCCGGAGCGTGCCACCGACGCGCACCTCCAGATCCTCTCCGAGCTGGCGCAGATGTTCAGCGACCGGGAGCTGCGCCGTCAGCTCGCCGCTGCGCCTGAGGCTGCTTCCGCCCAGCGCTTGATCGCGGGCTGGCAAGCATCGAGGACTTGACCGCGCCGGCCACGCCGGCGACGATGCGGCTGGAGCGCCTGTCAGTTCATGCCCCAGGTCACCGTAGGCCAGCTGTTTCACGACAACCGCGACGCCCTCAAGCTGTCCTGGCTGGGGGGCGAGTCTCACGCTGGCGCTCTCCTCGACAGCCGTCGGATCAACCAATCGACGCAGGGGTTGATTGGCCATCTCAACTTCTATCACCCCAACTGGATCCAGATCTTCAGCCGCACCGAGGCCAGCTACTTTCAGGCGATGGATCCAGCAGCGCAGGAGCAGCAGCTCGCCCGCCTGCAGGACGCCGGGATAGCGTGTGTGGTGGTGAGCGACGGCGAGCAGCCGCCGCCCGCAGTGCGGCGCTTCGCCGACGCGCACAAGGTCCCGGTGATCGGCTCCCCGCTGCCAAGCCTGCAGATCATCTGGGTTGCGCGCACCTACCTCGGCCGCGCCCTGGCCGAGTTCATCACCCGGCACGGCGTTCTGCTCGACGTGCTGGGCATGGGTGTGCTGCTCACCGGGGAAAGCGGGGTGGGCAAGAGCGAGCTCGCTCTGGAGCTCATTACGCGCGGCGGCGGGCTGGTCGCCGACGACGTGGTGGAGCTGTATCACATCGCGCCGGAGACGCTGGAGGGACGAAGCCCCGAGCTGCTCAAGGATTTTCTCGAGGTGCGCGGTCTGGGCATGCTCAACATCCGCACCATCTTCGGCGAAACCGCCGTGCGCGTGCGCAAGAACCTCAAGCTCATCGTGCAGCTCGAAAAGCCGGTGGGCGGCGTGGTGCCGGGTCTGGAGCGTCTGCCGCTCGAGGCGAGCAGCGAAGAGATCCTCGACGTGCGCGTGCGCAAGGTCGTGCTGCCCGTGGCGGCGGGGCGCAACCTCGCGGTGCTGGTCGAAGCCGCGGTGCGCAACTACGTCCTGCAGCTGCGCGGCATCGACAGCACGCAGGAATTCATACGCCGCCAGGAACGGCACTTCGGGCGCGAGCCATGACCGTCGTGCACAGGCTGGAGCATGATTCTGTCAGTATGCAGCGGCGGCGATGCAGCTGATCCTGATCACCGGCATGTCGGGTTCGGGAAAGAGCGTCGCACTCAAGGTGCTCGAGGACAGCGGCTACTATTGCGTCGACAACTTGCCGGCGCATCTGCTTCCGGGACTGGTCGAGTTCCTCGACGCGGCCGCGCACACTCGGGCGGCGGTGAGCGTGGATGTGCGCAGTGCGCACACGCTCGCGGACCTGCCGACCTGGATGACGGAGCTGCAGCGACGCTCGATCGATCTGCGCCTGCTGTTCCTGGATGCCAAGACCGACACCCTGGTGAAGCGCTTCTCCGAGACGCGCCGGCGCCATCCGTTGTCTGACGACTCGCGCACGCTGCCCGAGTGCATCGAGGCGGAACGCGAGTTGCTCGCCGAGGTGAGCGCTCTCGCCCACCATGTCGATACCAGCGAGCTCAATCCCAATGCGCTGCGTGCCTGG
>DASPUW010000343.1:0-18951 GCA_035622675.1 Burkholderiales bacterium
CGGCGTCCGTCTCTGGCGTGGCGCGGAGTTCTGGGTCAATCCCGAGATCGACCAGGGCTTTGGCTTGAGCGACACCCTCGGCGTTGCCGGTTTCCCGAGCGGGGAAGCCTACAAAGTCGGCTCGACCCAGCCTTACGCGCGCATACACCGGGCGTTTCTGCGTCAGACGATCAATCTGGAAGGCGAGACACTGAAAGTCGACTCGGATCTCAACCAGCTCGCCGGAACCGAATCGGCGAATCGAATCGTGATCACCGCCGGCAAATTCTCCGTGGTCGACATTTTCGACACCAACCTATACGCGCATGACCCGCGCGAGGATTTCCTGAACTGGTCTATCATCGACAGTGGAGCGTTCGACTACGCCGCCAATGCCTGGGGCTACACCTATGGCGTCGCCGCCGAGTGGTATCAAGGCCCGAACACCTTTCGCCTTGGACTTTTCGATCTGTCGAGCGAGCCGAACACCACGGACCTCGACCCGCACATCCTCCCGCAGTTCCAGGTCGTCGGGGAGTGGGAGCGGCGCTACGAAATTGCCGGCCAGCCCGGGGTCGCACGTCTGCTCGGGTTTGCCACGCACGCGAACATGGGTGAGTACGCTCAAGCGACGGCGCTCGCGCAGGCCACGGGCGAGCCGGCCGATATCGCCGCAGTGCGAAGCTTTCATACCAAATTCGGTGGCGCGCTCAACCTGCAGCAACAAGTGGCAGACGGCGTCGGATTGTTCGCGCGTCTTTCGGCCGATCAGGGCCAATACGAGGCCTTCGATTTCACCGATATCAGCCGGTCGCTGGTATTTGGCGTCTCGCTGGACGGCCAGCGCTGGAAACGGCCGGATGACCAGCTCGGCGTTGCGGGCGTCGTCAATCGCGTGTCCGGCGAAGCGCAGAGTTTCTTCAATGCCGGAGGTCTCGGGATCCTGATTGGCGACGGCCAGCTGCCGCGGCCAGGCTCGGAGAGGATATTCGAGACTTTCTACCGGTTTTCCTTCACCCGCGGCGTGTCGCTTTCCTTCGACTACCAGTTCATCGCCAACCCCGCCTACAATCGCGACCGCGGGCCCGTATCCGTGTTCGGGCTTCGGTTTCGTGCGCAGATCTGACAACGGTGAGGACGCTCACCGATAACCACTCGAACGGGAGGTGCAACCGGATGTTCCCCTGGCGCTATGGCGCTGTGTGCCTGATCCTCGCTCTGCAAGCTGGCGTATCTCGCGCGGCGGACGAGGGCAAATCGTCGGAGCGCAGGCCACCGGTCGAGCTCACCAAAGCTCCCAACGGCGCGATCGTCAACAAAGCCATTTTCGACAACGCGGACCTCACCCGACACTCCGGCGAAACCACCTACAAGCTGCTCGATGGAGTTCACATCATGGCGGACACGCCGTACGTGTCTGCGTTCATCGAGGGGACCGACGGCGTCATCGTGTGGGATACGGGATTCGGCAAGGCCGATGGCGCCTACTACAGAAGTGAGATTCGCAAGATCACGCAAAAACCGATCAAGGCTGTGATCTACAGCAGTTCGCACGCTGTGCTGGGAACGTCAACCCTCATTGCCGGGGAAACCGGCGTGAAGATCATCGGACGCGAATCTCCGCGGGCAGCGCTAACTGTAGGCGGCGCGGAAGACGCGTTCGCGGAAGCGGAACCGATCCGCTCTGCGCGCAACGCGGAGCGAATCGAGATGCTCCTGCCTCGCCAGGGCCAGGATGCCGCCTACGGTTTTGCGCCCGCGATCAGGGACAACGGCTTCGTGTCCGTCGACACTCCGATCACTCAAGATGGACAGGAGATGACGGTCGCCGGCATGCGCGTTCAGTTCTTCACGCGCGGAAGCGTCGGCGATGACGCGACGCTCCTCGTCTGGCTGCCGGACAAGAAGCTCGCGCTCGCCAGCGTGCTGCTGCCGATGATGCCGAGCTTCTACGCGCCGGACGGCACGGGATTCCGCGATCCGCGGCGCTGGGCGGAGGCAGCCGCTGCGATCCGCGACCTTGCGCCCGATTATCTGATCAACCAGTACGGCATTCCGCTGACGGGCAGGGAAAAGATCCGTCGCGTGCTCAACGACTACATCGACTTCTGCAACCTCGTGATGGATCAGACGCTGAGAGGGATTCTTCACGGCAAGGGGCCGGAGGATCTGCGCGATTTCGTGCAGCTCCCGCCGCAGCTACTGCAGAGCCCGTGGCTGTTCGAATCCTACGGCCTGCTGCAATGGAGTCCGCCGTACATCATGAATCGGGCGCTGGGCTGGTGGGACGGTGACGCCGCCTCCTTAGTGAAACCCGCACCGATGGAGGTCGCAGAGCGGCTCGTATCGGCGCTGGGCGGCCGCGCGAAAGTGCTCGCTCTTGCTCGCAAGGCCGGCGATGAAAGGCAATACGCCTGGGCGCTCGAGCTCGTGAACTACGTTTATCGCATTGACCCGCAGGATGCCGCTGCGCGCAAGCTGAAGGCGGAGCTGCTCCGCCGCAGCGCTCAGGCCTCTACCTCGATGCTGGCGCGCTCGATCATGCTCTCGCAGGCGCTCGCCCTGGAAGAAAAGATCCGGCTGCCCAGATTGATCGCGCCCGAGGCATCGGAAATCGCGGCCGACCCTGCGAAGTTCGTTCGTATGTACCGCGTTCGCATCGATCCGATCAAAGCGAAGGATGCCGACAGCGTCGTGCAGTTCAGCTTCACCGACGGGAGAAAGCAATCCGTCGCGATGCACATACGCCACGGCGTTGTCGAATACATCGAGAACCCGGCGGGCTACTATCGGCCGGCCGACTTGATCATCGAGCTGAGCGGAGACGCCTGGGCGAAGCTCTATCGCAACGAGGCCACTTTGAGTGATCTGGTCAAAGCGCGCCGCGTCAAGGTGACGGGCGATGCAGGGAGGGCCGACGCTCAGCTTGCGTTCTTCGACAGCTTCGAAGCTGAGAGGAACCAGTTGGTCCCATCCAGTCGTTGAAGGCTGCTCCTACTCGATCTCTTCGGCACGCACCTGGAAACGGGCTACCTCGTAGCCTGTGCCATGCTCGCGCAGCTGCTTGGGGAGCAGCTGATATCTGCGCCCGAATGCGCGCATCACAACCGGGTCGTCGAGCGAGAACGTCCCGGGTGTCAGCATCAACGTCAACTCCGGGATCTGAGCGCTGCCTTCACGGCTGCTCAGCAGCAGGAGGGCATCCATCGGTGGGCCGGACGATTTCTTGCCCAAGGTTACCTTCACCACGCCGCGCGACAAGGCTTCAATGCCGACGTAGATCTTGTCTGCCGAGCGCCTGATCAGACGGCGTACCAGGCCGATGCCCCAGCTCGCGCCTTCCTCCTCCTTGATCCCGAGCATGGTGCCGATCTCCAGCCACTCGCTGTTGGTCTGGGTGATCACCGCACCGTAGCCGCCCTGGCTCTCGTTTTCCACGCTCCATGTCTCCACGTTCGAGTCGAAGTCCAGTTCCTGCGACTCGCCGGAGACCATGTTCAAAACCGACTCGAAATCGTGCACGACACTGATGCGCGTCAGCTGCGACGTGCGCTCGCTCGCGCGCGTGGGCGGTGTGGGATCCCAGTACCGCATCAAATGATCCAGGACTTCGAGTATTGCCGCTGCTTTGTGCGTTCCGCCGGGGTTGAGCTCGATGGGCACCATCCCGCGCTCGCTGATTGCATCGATCAGACGATCCAGCATGCCGGAGGCCTTGTCGGGACCGAAATAACGGATCGCGGCGTTGGGCGGCACGCGATCGACCAGTCGCGCAGGCGTTCCCGCGCCCCCGAGGTCGACGAAGTAATGAACCCCGCGTCGGGGCCTGCGCGTGATCGCGAAGAATTCGGCGTGGCGCTCGACCAGGGAGTCGACCAGATGCACCATCTCTGGCGCCAACGTATCGGTGGCCGAAACGCCGAGCATCAGCACCTGCAGATACTCGAGCTGTGCGCTGGTGAACTCCGCGGTGCCGGGATAGAGCTTCAGATGCTCGGTCGCGAGACCGGCTTCTTCGGCGAACCCATACAGGGTGCTCGCCAATTTCCAAAGAACGCTGTCCACCGGCCCTTGCCGCAGCAGGCTCCACTTCAGCTCGAGCCGCAACGCGTGGATCGCGCGTGCAACGATCGTGGTCAGATGGGGTTTGAGGGCCTCTGATCCGCCGATCCCTACCCCTCTTCGATAGTGGTCAAGCAAGTGCTGATAGGTGGCGCCCAGCTCGCGCGAGAACTGGAAGGACACGTGCCAGGTGCGCTGGGCCTGGTACCTCTGGTAGCGGCTGCCGAGCGCCACGAAATCCGACGTGAGCTGGCGCTGCGGTGTTTTCGCCGTCACGTCGAGCAGATCCACGACCTCGAAAGCGCGCTCCGGCACCACCCCATAAGCATCGCGCAGGGCTTTCAGCCAGAAGCTGATCTCCTCGAGCGTGCGAGCTGCGTCATCCCGCGGCAGCCGCTTGAGAAATTCCTCCGCGTGCTGGCGGTCGACCATGGGATGGTCGCTGCGTTTGGACTTGTTCCAGTACACGTTTGCGGGCCGGGGGCGCACCGAGCTGTCGATGGTGGTTTGCGAGTTTACTTCGATTTCCCGTCGGGCAAAACCATGCATGTGCGGGATCGGCGACGCTTGGCGACGGCACGCGCCGGGATTGTTATAGCTCTGTCGCACCCGGGATGCCCGGCAAACGGCGCGCCCTCGAGCAGCGCGGTATCCCGTCCTGCCGCTGCTTGCCTTCGTCTTTGCTTCACATTTTCCGCGCATAATCTGCGCCCGACGCGATACCAGGCGCACCGATGGACGAATGCGATAAATGACCTTCTCGATTGCGGCCACGCTGTTTCTATCTGCGCTCGCGGCGGCGACGGGGATGGTCGTCTACCGCCGCGGTCGTGACCGCATGTACGCGACGCTCGTCGTGCGATCTTTGGACAGCGCTCGCGCAATGCGTTTCGACCCGGGCCTGAGTCATGCGCACGCGCAGACCTTGGCGCCCGTTTTTACAGCCGAGCGCCTGGTCCGCGTCCCCGAGTTCCTGGACCCGACCATGCTCGCCCCGCTGCGCGATGAAGCTTTGTCGATTCTCGCCCGCACGGAGCACAGCTTCATACCGCTGCACAAGAAGGGCGGAACGTTGTCATACGAGCAGATTCTGCGGAGCGCACCGTGTCTTGCTGCGTTTTATCACAGCCCCTCCGTGCGGAGCTGGATCTCTGTCGTCACCGGGACAGCAGTCGTCCAGACTCCGGTGCGGGATCAGAGCTCACTCTCGGTGCTCTGCTACAGGGATGCCGGAGATCACATCGGCTGGCACTACGACCACAACTTCTATCGCGGCAGGCACTTCACCGTATTGCTGGCGCTCGTGAACCGCGCGTGCGGCACGGGCCTTTCCCAGTGCCGCCTCGAGCGGCAGCTCGACGATGGAACGGTGCGTGAGATCGACACGAGCGAGAACACGCTGGTGCTGTTCGAGGGCAGCTGCGTGCGTCACCGCGCGACGCCGACCGCCGCCGGCGATCTGCGGGTCATGCTGAGCATGACCTACTCTGACGATCCTCGAATCAGCCCTGTGAATGAGCTCGCCCGGCGGCTGAAGGACACCGCTTACTACGGAGTTCGCGCGCTGTGGGACTAGGGAAGAGCTTCCCGAGGGTGACCGGCGCGGCTTTGCTGGACAGCCGTGGCCGGCAGGCGTAGCTTGTCGCCGATAACAACGCCTGGGCGGGAGGCGCCCGCCTCGAGTATCCGAAGCCCTGGCTGACACGAGACGAGAAGAATGAACCAACGCGCCCCGGGGAGCGGAGAGGTTCAGCTGCGCATCCAGGGCGTGTCCAAGCGCTTCGGCGGCGTGCGTGCCGTCAACGGGATCAGCCTGGACGTTGCGAGAGGCGACATCGTCTCGGTTATCGGCCCGAACGGGGCCGGCAAGACGTCGCTGCTGAACATGATCAGCGGCTTTTACCATCCGGACACCGGCAGCATTGCGCTCGAGGGCAACGACCTCACGCACCTTGCCCCCAGCCGTATCGCGGCGCTGGGCGTCGCGCGCACTTTTCAAAACATCGCGCTGTTCAAGGGCATGAGCGTGCTGGACAACCTCATGCTGGGCCGGCACGTGCACACGCATGCGGGCCTGTTCGCCTCGCTCGTCTACTGGGGTTCGGCCCAGACCGAGGAGATCGAGCAGCGCAAGCGCGTCGAGGAGATCATCGAGTTTCTCAAGATTCAAGACCTGCGGCGGCGGCTGACCGGCTCGCTGGCGTACGGCCTGCAGAAGCGCGTGGAGCTTGGCCGTGCGCTGGCGCTCAACCCCCGGGTGCTGCTGCTCGACGAGCCCATGGGCGGCATGAACCAGGAGGAGAAAGAAGACATGGCCCGCTTCATCCTCGACGTGAAGGAGGAGTGGGGTGCGACCGTCATTCTGATCGAGCACGATATGAGCGTCGTGATGGACATCTCTGACCGCGTCGCCGTGCTCGACATGGGCCAGAAGATCGCTGAAGGCACGCCCGAAGAGGTTCAACTCGACTCGCGGGTCATCCAGGCGTACCTGGGCGAGAGGAAGATTGCTCCCGCGGGGGATGCACGTGTCTGAACCGGCGACGCTGCCGCGCCTGCTGCAGAGAAACGCGCGTGAGCTCGGTGCGCGCCCCGCCATGCGGCAGAAGGACCGCGGCATCTGGCAGTCGCAGACGTGGCAGGAGTTCCACGATCAGGTGCGCGACTTCGCGCTGGGACTGGCTGCGCTCGGCTTCCGGCGCGGAGAAAAGCTCTCGGTGATCGGTGACAACCGCGTACGCTTGTACTGCGCTCAAGTCGCGGCCACCTGCCTGGGCGGCACGTCCGTACCGGTTTATCAGGACGTCATCGCAAGAGAGCTGGTCTTTGTCCTGAACCACGCCGAGACCGCGGTGATCGTCGCAGAGGACCAGGAGCAGGTGGACAAGGTGCTGGCGCTCAAGGATCAGCTGCCTGCGCTGCGGCTCGTGGTTTACGACGATCCACGTGGGATCGGGCGTTACCGGTCCAATTGGCTCAGGTCGTACGAGGATGTGATCCGCCTTGGCCAAGAGTTCGGCCGCGAGCACCCTGGCTATTTCGACGCAGAAGCGCAGAAAGGGACGGTGGACGATGTTGCGCTCATCTGCTACACGTCGGGCACGACCGGCAACCCCAAAGGCGCCATGCTGACCCATGCCAACGTCCTGACCGCTGCAGCCCTGTTCAGCGCGGTCGAGGACGTTCGCCGCGACGAAGAGTGGCTCGCATACTTGCCGATGGCGTGGGCGGGCGACGCCGTCTATACGCTGGTGCTGGGGCTGCTGAAAGGCTTTACCGTCAACTGCCCGGAAAGTCCGCAGACGGTGCAGCGCGATCTGCGCGAGGTTGGGCCCACGGCCTTCCTGGCTCCGCCGCGAATCTGGGAGAGCATGCTGACCGGGATCCAGGTGCGCGCGGCCGACGCGACGCCGCTCAAGCGGTGGGTGTTCGACCGCTGCCTGGCCGCAGCGGGCGAAGCAGAGATCCTGCGCAGCGAACGAAAGCCGGTGCCGCCGCGCCTGCGCCTCGCCTGCGCGCTCGGCGAGGCCCTGGTGTATCGGCCGGTCCGCGATCAGCTCGGCCTGCGGCGCGCGCGCTGGTGCTACTCGGGGGGCGGGCCGCTCGGGGCCGACACGTTTCGCTTTTTCCGCTCTCTGGGCGTGAACCTGAAGCAGATCTATGGCTCCACCGAGCTGTCGGGGCTGGCGTCGCTGCAGACGGACGCCGAGGCAGATCCGAACAGCTCGGGCCGGCCTTGCCCCGGCATCGAAGTCAAGATCGGCGATCGCGGCGAGGTGCTGGTGCGCAGCCGCGGCGTGTTCAGAGGCTACTTCAAGAACGACGAGGCGACCAGCGAGGCGATCGACGCGGAAGGCTGGTTCCACACCGGGGATGCGGGTTTCCTCGATACCCGCGGTCACCTGGTGATCGTCGAGCGCGCCAAGGATGTCGGTGCGCTCTTGAGCGGTACGCCGTTCGCCCCGCAGTTCATCGAGAACAAGCTCAAGTTCAGCCCGTATATCCGGGAAGCGGTGGCGTTCGGGCACGAGCGCCCGTTCGTCGCGGCCATGATCGCGGTGGACGCCGGCACGATCGGAACCTGGGCCGAGCGGCGCGGTGTCGCCTACACCAGCTACGCGGATCTGTCGCAGCGGTCGGAGGTACGCGAGCTGATCCGGGACGAAGTGGCAAAGTGCAACGCCACTCTTCCAGACGACCTCAAGGTCCGCCGCTTCCTGCTGCTCGCGAAGGAGCTGGACGCGGACGACGCCGAGATGACGCGCACGCGCAAGGTCCGCCGCTACTACGTGGCGGATAAATACGCCAGTGTCATCGAGGCGTTCTACTCCAGCCAGGGCGAGGCCGAGCTGGCCGCGAGCGTGACGTACGAGGACGGTCGGCAGGCTACGGTGCGGTCTCGAGTCAGGGTGGTGGACGTCGGGGAGGGAGCGCGTGTTTGACTGGCAGTTTCTCGTGCTGCTGATATCCAACGGAGTGCTGCTCGGGCTCATGTATTCGCTGATCGCGCTCGGCTTCGTGCTGGTGTACAAAGCCACGGACGCCATCAACTTCGCGCAAGGTGAGTTCGTGATGATCGCCGGCTTCGTGGTGGCGGTGACGATGGCCGCTTACGGTGCGCCCTGGTGGCTGGCGGCGGCCGTGGGCCTCGCTGGCATGATCGCGTTCGGCTTTGGGTTGGAGCGCGTGGTGCTGCGCCCGCTGATCGGACGTCCGACGGTCGCCGTGATCATGGCTACCATCGGTCTCGCCGCGATCCTGCGCGGTTTCGGGCCCCTGGTGTGGGGCGCGGAGACCCGGCCTTTGCCGCTGCCCATCAGCGACGAGCCGATTACGCTCGGGCCGCTGCTCATTCCCCCCATCCAGCTCCTCGGTGCAGCAGTGAGCCTCCTGTTCCTCGCGGGCTTCAGCTGGTTCTTCTTCAAGAGCCGCCAAGGCATCGCGATGCGGGCGGTGGCCGACGACCAGCAGGTGGCGATGGCGATGGGAATCAACGTGCAGCGCTACTTCGCGCTGGCCTGGGGCATGGCCGGCGTCGTCTCGGCGCTGGGCGGCATCGTCTGGGGCAACCTGCTCGGCGTCGACGTCCATCTGTCCCTGGTCGGGCTGAAGGTATTTCCGGTGGTGATTCTGGGCGGGCTCGATTCCATCCCTGGCGCCGTAGTTGGCGGGCTCATCATCGGCGTGGTGGAAAACGTAGCGGCCGGTTATCTCGATCCGCTGGTGGGCGGCGGCACCAAGGACTTCGCGCCGTACGTGCTGATGATTGCCGCGCTCATGTTCCGGCCTTACGGAATTTTCGGGAAGCGCATCATCGAGCGGGTCTGAGGGATTTGAACGTGCGGCCACAGGTACCCCCACCCCAACCCTCCCCCGCGTGCGGGGGAGGGCTTGGGAGGGGGCGGAGGTCACAGTGATTCACCGCGAATGCGGCGTGCTCAAGACCACCTACCGGGCCGACATGGCCCTGTATCCGCTGCCCATCGCGCGCAAGACTGTAGCGGCGATAGCGATCCTGTTCGCGCTCATCGTGCCGCTGGTGCTGGATCAGTACTACCTCTCCATCCTCAATCTCATCTTCATCGCGATCGTCGGAGCCATCGGGCTCAACATCCTGGTCGGGTACACCGGCCAGATCTCGGTTGGCCACGGGGCGTTCATGTCGGTGGGGGCGTACACGGCGGCGAATTTCGCAGTGCGCCTGGGGTTTCCCTTCTGGCTCTCGCTCCCGCTGGGCGGTCTGATGGCAGCACTGGTGGGTGCGGTCGTCGGCATCCCTTCGCTCCGCATCAAGGGTCTGTACCTCGCCATCGCCACGCTCGCTGCTCAGTTCATCATCGAGTGGGTGATCAATCATTTCACCTGGATCAGCGGCGGGGTGCAGGCCTCGATCGAAGTGCCGCGCCCGGCGCTGTTCGGGCATGCCATCGCCAGCCAGCGCGAGATGTATTTCTTCCTGCTCGTGTTCGTCGTCGTCGCCATCGTGGCCGCGCTCAATCTGATGCGCAGCCGCATCGGGCGCGCCTTCATCGCGATACGCGACCAGGACATCGCAGCGCAGATCATCGGCATCGACATCTTCCGCTACAAGCTGCTGGCGTTCGCCATCTCGTCGTTCTACGCCGGCGTGACCGGCGTGCTCTACACCTACTATCTCGGCATCGCCAACTACGAGCAGTTCCAGATCGGCGTGTCCATCGACTACCTGGCGATGATCATCATCGGCGGCTTGGGCTCGATCCTCGGCTCCATCCTGGGAGCGATCTTTGTCACTCTGCTTCCGATCGCCATTCGCTGGTTCATGGAATCGTTCGGCAGCCTGCTGTTCTCTGAAGCTGCCGTGCACAACCTCATCCCGAACCTGCGTCTGATCCTGTTCGGCCTGCTCATCATTTTCTTCCTGGTGGTGGAGCCCGAAGGCCTGAACCGGCTCTGGCGCAATATCCGGAATTATTTTCGGGTCTGGCCGTTTGCATATTGAAGTGCGCGAGAAGAGGAGACAGTCATGAAGAAGGTTCTGGCAATCACGGCGCGTCTCGCCGTCTGTGCCGCCGTAATGCTCGGCGCATCGCTGCCCGCCTGGGCGGACAAGGAAGTGGTGATCGGGTTTCTGTGCGACCGCACGGGGGCGACGCAGACGGTCGGCGTGAATCTGTGCCCCGGCTATCACGACTATATTGCTCTGGTGAACAGCAAGGGCGGCGTAGAGGGCTACAAGATCCGCGCGATGGAGATCGATCACGAGTACAAGGTGCCGCAGGCCATGGAGGCGTACGAGCGCCAGAAGAAAGAGGGGGCGGTGCTGATCGCGCTGTACGGCACGCCGCAGACGCAGGCGCTGAATCAGAAGCTGACGGAGGATCGCATCCCGGGAACGTCGCCCGGCTTTGGGATCTCGGCTTCCGCCGACGGCGCTCGCTATCCCTTTCTGTTCCCCATCGCCGCTACGTACTGGTCGCAGGGGGCGGCAGCTGTCAAGTTCGCAAAAGACCAGCTCGGCGGAAGCCTGAAAGGCAAGAAGATCGCCTACCTGTTCTATGACAACCCGGCGGGCCGCGAGCCTATCCCGGTGTTCGAAGAACTCTCGCGCGACGAGGGCTTCGAGCTGCGCACGTTCGGCGTCCCCCCGCCGGGTGTGGAGATGGGCGCACAGGTGCTCGACATCGCGCAACGCTACCGGGCCGATTTCGTTATTGCGCATTTGTTTGGCCGCTCGCCTTCCGTCGCGATCAAGGAGTTGAAGCGCGTCGGCTATCCGCTGCGCAAGGCGGTCGGCTTCGTGTGGGCCTCCGCCGAAGCCGACATCGAGGCCGCCGGCGGCTTTGGAGTAGCCGAGGGTTACTACACCATGCAGTTCGCCGGTGTAGGCCCGGACTATCCGGTGCTCGACGAGATCCGGGAGATGTACAAGAAGCAGGGCAAAGAGCCGCCGAAAGAGATGGCTTCCACCGTCTACTACAACCGCGGAGTGCTCATGGCCGCGATACACGTGGAAGCGATTCGCAACGCCTTGAAGGCCAAGGGCGGCCAGAAGATCACCGGAGCCGACGTCAAGGCCGGGATGGAAAAGATCAAGGGCTTCACGCTCGGCGGGTTGGTTCCGCCGCTGGAGATCACGGCGAGCGATCACGAAGGCGGCGGCTGGGTGCAGATCTTTCAGGTCAAGGGCGGCAAGCTGGTGAAGGTCACCGACTGGTTCAAGGCCTATCCCGAGGTTGTGGCGATGCAGATCAAGGAGGCGGCGAAGTAGGCCGAACCACCCCGGCGCTTCGCGCCACCCCTCCTCGGAGAGGAGGGGAGAAAAAATAAACTCTCCCCTCCTCTCCGAGGAGGGGTACCTGCGCAGCAGCCGGGGTGGTGCGAACAAAAAGCGCGCACAGATGCTGACCCTGAACAACATCGAGGTCATCTACGACCGCGTCATTCTCGTGCTCAAGGGCGTCTCGCTCACCGCCCGCGAGGGCGGCATCACCACGCTGCTGGGCGCCAACGGTGCGGGGAAGACCACGACCCTGAAGGCGATCTCGGGGCTGTTGCGCACCGAGCGGGGTGAAGTGGCACAGGGTTCGATCTCGCTCGGAGACGAGCGTATCGACCGGCTGGCGCCGTTCGACGTCGTCGCGCGCGGTGTCGTGCAGGTGTTCGAGGGCCGGCGCGTGCTCGAACATTTGACCACCGAGGAGAATCTCATCGTCGGCGCCCACACCCGGCGCGATGGGGCCAGCGTGCGCCAGGGCATCGAGCGCGTGTACGAATATTTCCCCCGCCTCGCTGAGCGCCGCGGCGTCCAGGCTGGGTACTTGTCGGGTGGCGAGCAGCAGATGCTTGTCATCGGGCGTGCGCTCATGTCGAGCCCGCGGGTGATGCTGCTCGACGAGCCTTCTCTCGGCCTTGCGCCCATGCTGGTCGAGGAGATCTTCGGCATCGTGCAGCGGCTGAATCGCGAACAGAAGCTCACCGTGCTGCTGGTCGAGCAGAACGCCGCACTGGCGCTCGCCATCGCCGATCACGGCTACGTCATGGAAAACGGCCGTATCGTCATCGACGGCAGCGCCGAGCAGCTGCGCGAGAATGCCGACATCAAGGAGTTCTATCTCGGCCTCACGCAGCTTGGCGTGCGCAAATCTTATCGCGACGTCAAGCACTACAAACGCCGCAAGCGCTGGCTGTCCTAGCGCTTGTCTGTCGCTCTGGGCGCTCGCCCGGGCATTTTCAGAATCCAAACCCACGGTCGTTATTCCAGACGCCCAACGGGCGATCTGGAATCCACGCCCACCGTATTAGGCCTTGTCTGGATTCCGGTCGAATCTTCGCTGCGCCCGGAATGACGCTAGGGACTAGGGACTTCCATGGCAGATACCGACTCTGACGTCTCCGAAGATCAGACGCTGCTGCAGAGCGTGCTGTCGTCGGTCAAGAGATGGACGCTCGTCCTGGGCGCAATCGGCTTCGCATGCGGGTTCGTCGGGCCGATGGTTCTTTCGCCCGAAGCGAACCAGGGCCCGCTCCTGGGCCTGCTGATCACGGGCCCGGGGGGCGCGCTGCTGGGAGCCGCACTGGGTTTGATCGTTGGTCTCGTGCGCCTGCCGCAGCCGATCGCGCGTAAAGCGCTGCTCGCCGTGTCGCTCCTGCTGGCTTGCGTAACCCTTTACTGGAGCATGCCCGAGCCGCGCTACTATGCCAACGTCGTCGATGCCGAGATCGTCGGCTGTGCGCCGCCAGACTCGCTCAGAGACAAGGCGATGGACTACTGGGACAGCCGCATTGCGAAGGTTACCTGGGCCGCACCGCGCGCAGGATGGAAGCAGGACTTCGACCGCATGGTTGCGGCGGATCCGGGCGTCGTGCTGGATGTGCGCGTGCTGCGCCAGAGCGCACTATACGAGAACCGCAAGCCGTGGAACCTCGGGACATTCTCCGCGAGCCAATGGGCATCCGGTGATGCCCCCACGCAATATTTCGCACGTTTCGCGCGCGGCTCATGCGAAGACTATCCAGCCAGCTCCCATGCGGTTTACTTGACCAAGGGCGAGGAGGCCAAGCTCTGGCCTCCCGAAGTCCTGTCGAACTTTCTCGATCTGCAGGTGCTGGAGCCGCTGCCGGCGCAGTTTCGCGGCGTCGTCCCTCGATGACGGTCTTCTCCCTCCCCCGCGATGCGGGGGAGGGCAGGGTGGGGGCGAGCGGTCACCGCAGATGACATGCCACCCACTGACCGGCAGACACCTCTTTGAGCGGCGGCTCTTCGCGCCGGCAACGCTCCTCTGCATAAGGGCAGCGCGTGTGAAACCGGCAGCCGGGCGGCGGATGGATGGGGCTCGGCACATCCCCGCCTAGCACGCGCCGCTTCCGGCGCAGCGCGGGGTCCGGCACCGGCACCGCTTCCAACAGCGCCTCGGTGTACGGATGTTGCGGGCGCGTGAAGATAGTCCGCTTGGGCGCGATCTCGACGATTTTCCCGAGGTACATCACCGCGACGCGATGGCTGATGTGCTCGACCACCGCGAGGTCGTGCGCGACGAACAAATAGGACAGCTTGAGTTCCGCCTGAAGGTCCATGAGCAGGTTGATAACCTGCGCCTGCACCGACACGTCGAGCGCCGATACCGGCTCGTCGCACACGATCAGGCGCGGGTGCACGGACAACGCTCGAGCGATGCCGAGCCGCTGGCGCTGACCACCCGAGAACTCGTACGGGTACTTGAGCATCTGTTCGGTGCGCAGGCCGACCCGCTCGAAGAGCTGCGCGGTGCGCGCGTGCACGTCGGACGCCGAGAGCGATTCGTAATTGCGGATCGGCTCGGCCACGATGTCGGCCGCGCGCATTCGGGGGTTGAGCGACGAATAAGGATCCTGGAACACCGCCTGCAGCTCGCGTCTTACAGGCCGCATCTGCGCCCGATCCAGGTTTTCGATGCGCCGGCCGCGCCAAACGATCTGACCCTCCGTCGGATCGTGCAGGCGCAGGATGAGCTTGCCGGTGGTCGATTTGCCGCAACCCGATTCCCCTACGAGTCCCAGCGTCTCGCCGTGTTCGAGAGAGAGGCTCACCCCGTCGACGGCATGCACCTTCGCGCTGCCCGCGAACAGCCCGGTCTTCGCAGGGAACAGCTTGCGCAGTCCACGCACTTCGAGCAGGGGTTCGCTACCAGCCGTCATTGCACCGGATTCCAGCAGGCGGCCCAGTGACCCGCGCCGTGCGCAGTGAGCTGCGGCGCTTCTTGTGTGCACTGGCGGAGTGCATTGGGGCACCGCGGCGCGAACAGGCAGCCGGGCTGCGTGTCCTTCAACGATGGGACCATGCCCGGAATCTCCACCAGACGCTTGGCACCTTCCGCGGCTACGGAATCGCCGAGATGCGGCATGGAGCCGAGCAGCCCGCGGGTGTATGGGTGGCGCGGCCGCGCAAACAATTCATCGACCGGGGCCTCCTCGACTTTGTGGCCCGCGTACATCACGACCACGCGCTGCGCCATCTCGGCCACGACACCCAGGTCGTGGGTGATCAGGATGATCGCCGCGCCAGTCTCGCTCGCCAGCTCGCGCATGAGCTCGAGGATCTGCGCCTGGATGGTCACGTCGAGCGCGGTCGTGGGCTCATCCGCGATCAACAGTCTCGGCCCGCAGGCGAGCGCCATCGCGATCATCACGCGCTGCCGCATGCCGCCTGACAGCTCGTGCGGATATTGACGGACCCTGCGCTCAGGTTCCGGCATATGCACTCGGCGCAGCATATCGACGGCCTTCCCCATGGCCTCGCGCGGAGACAGGCCGCGGTGCACGGTCAGGCTCTCGGCGATCTGCCGGCCAACGGTGAGCGCCGGATTGAGCGAGGTCATCGGCTCCTGGAAGATCATCGAGATGGCGTTGCCGCGCACCTCGCGCATCTGCTCCTCGCTGAGCGCGAGCAGATCGCGGCCTTCGAACAGGAGCCGGCCGGCGACGATGCGGCCCGGAGGCGACGCGATGAGCCTCAGGATGGAGAGGGACGTCACGCTCTTGCCGCAGCCCGATTCGCCAACCACAGCGAGCGTTTCGCCCATTGCAACCGAAAATGACACGCCGTCTACCGCGCGCACGACACCGTCGCGCGTGAAGAAATGCGTCTTGAGGTCGTCGACTTCCAGCAGTGGGGTCGTCATGTCGATCTCGGAAGTGATCCTCTCCCGTTCTTATCCTTCACGCGTGCGCAAGTTACAAACCGTAACGTTCGCCACTTGCACTGACATGGTGTCGTAAGTTGAGCAGACTACAGTCCGTACGCGGAGTGGCATGCGGACTCGCATCGATCCCGAAGGCACAAGACTGTACCAGGAGCGGAGTTGCTGTGATGGCCGAGAGTTCGGTTTCCCGTGTTCACGTCCCCCTCTTTGCCACGCCGCTTTCCATGTACGACCTCCCCGATATGGACGAAATCAATCGCGATCTCACGGCGCGCCTGGTCGCCGAATCGGTATCGGTCTCCTCGGTCCAGCGCAGCAACGTCGGTGGTTGGCACTCTCAGAATCTGGCCGCGCGGCCGGAAGGATGCTTCCGTGCTCTCCTGCAACGCATCGTGGCACAGGTGAGAGAGACGGTGGTAGCGCTCGCGCAGGAGCGAGGCGAGAAGCTGCAGGCGATGCGTATCGGGGCGCATGCATGGGCGATGGTGATGCGGAACGGCGACTATACGATCCCGCACGACCACTCCGAAGTGCACTGGGCGACGGTTTACTACGCCGACGCCGGGGATGCCGACGCGGTGGCGCATCCCGCCTCTGGTTTGCTCGCGCTGGTCGATCCCAGGCAAGGCGCGCGGCCGATGCCGGGGCTCGACCTGACCGGAGGAACCTTCACGGTGCTGGCGCGTACCGGGCGGCTGGTGATGTTTCCGGGCTGGATGCTCCATTACGTGCACACCTATCAAGGGCAGCGTCCACGCGTTTCGATTTCCTGCAATCTGATCTTCGAAGCCGTTTCTTCGTTCGTGGCCGAGCGCCACGTCGTCGCAGCGTAGCTCTTCACTGCGTCACATCCGCCGTGCGAGCCGCGGATCGAGCGCGTCGCGCATGCCGTCGCCCAGCAGATTCACCGCGAGCACGGTCAGCGACAGAAACAATCCCGGGAAGAAAATGAGATAGCCGGCGATCTGGAACAGGCTTCTTGCCTCGGCCATGATGTTGCCCCAGCTCGGGATGTTGGGCGGGGTGCCGGCACCGATGAAGGATAAAATCGCTTCGACGATCATGGCCGAGGCGCAGATGTAGGTGCCTTGCACCAGCAGCGGCGCCACCGTGTTGGGAAGGATGTGGCGCGTCAGGATGAGGGGCAGAGTGGTCCCCGCAGCGATCGCGGCTTCGACGAAGGGCTGCTCACGCAGGCTCAAGACCAGGCCGCGCACGAGGCGTACCACGCGAGGCACTTCCGCCACGGTGATCGCAACGATGACGTTGCCGACGCTCGCTTTGGTCAAGGCCATGAGCGCGATGGCGAGCAGCACGGAGGGGATGGACATCAGGCCGTCCATGATGCGCATGACGATAGCGTCGAGCCAGCGCACGAAGCCCGTGACCAGTCCGATCGCCAGACCGATCGCGACTGAGAGCGCCGCTACCGCGATGCCGACTGTGAGCGAGATGCGCGCACCGTAGACCACGCGGCTGTACACGTCGCGGCCCAGCATGTCGGTGCCGAACCAGTGCTCGCTCGATGGGGGTTTGAGCCGTTGAGCCGGAGATAGCGCCTGCGGGTCCACGGTTCCGAGCCACGGCGCCAGCAGCGCGACCAGCACCATCAACGCGAGCACGATCCCGCCGATGATGGCGGTCGGGTGGCGCCGGAAGGCGTCACGAAACCGCTGCCACGTCGGCGACGCCAAACGCGGGACCGAGAGTGCTGCTGCAGTCACGTCTGGAGGTTCTCCTCGCTAGGCGTACAGGCTGGGGCGCGCCATCAGCTTAACTTCTTCCGGTTGCCCCGACGCGAGTGATTTCACGCCGGCCTCGGCCACCGCGGTTGCAACGTAGCCGTCCCACGCGCTTGCTCCGGTCGACACACCGCTGCGCAGCCCGTCGACCCATGCCTGGAGTTCCGCACGATAGGCATGGGCAAAGCGCGCTCGCCAGTCGCCCGGAAAGGAAAAGCTTTCCCTGGCGGCGTGCGTCACTGTCACATCGTGAGGTGGTGTGAGGCTTATTGTCCCTCTTTCGCACACCAGCTCGGCACGGACGTCGTAGCCGTATTGAGCATTGACGAAGATCTCGGCTTCTACCACCACGCGATCTTCCATCTCCAGAAACACGATCTGTGGATCCTGGATGGCTGCGAGCGACGTTTTTCGCGGCGTCACGACAGTCACGCGCTGGACCTCCCGCCCCAGAACGAAGCGGGCGACGTCGATCTCGTGCACCGCCGAACCTGAGATAAGCATCGACGCCGTCGCGAAGGGCGACGAAGTGACGTTGCGGTGGATGCAATGCATTACGAGCGCTGCACCCAGCTCGCCCTCATCCAGCCGGCGCTTCATCTCGAGATAGCCCGGATCGAAGCGGCGCATGTACCCGACCGACACCAGCCTATGCCCGAGCGCCTGCTCCCTCGCAATGATTTTCAGGCATTCGTCGACGGATGGCGCCAGCGGCTTTTCGCAGAGCACGGGCTTTTCGACCTCAAGGCAAGCCAGCACCAGTGCGGCGTGCGTCTGGTCGGGCGAGGCGACGAGTACGGCGTCGACCGACTTATCGCGGATGAGATCCAGCGGGTTCGCGAATGGGTGCGCATTTCTGCAAGTCGCGGCCGTCTGCGCCGCGCGGTCGGGGTCCGGGTCCGACACCGCCGTCACTTGGGCGCCGGACACTACCAACGACAACAAGCGCGCGTGCTCGGCTCCCATAATCCCTGCGCCGATCACTCCCACTTTGGTGCTCATGTAGTTCCCCGCTCGGCACTCCGATTAAAGTGTGACTGCGCGTATCATCCCACGATCGACCAAGGCATGAGGCCCTTCGTTCTCGTCGCGGTCGCCCTGCCATTTGCCCACGGTTGTGCGGTGCCTTCAGCGTCCCGGATGCACAATCGCCGACTGCGCCGCGACACCTTAGGCGTTCTCATGGCGCGCTCCCTCTTAGCGGACATTGGCCGGGTTCTCTAACCGGCCAGAGGACTAAACCGCTCGCGCGGTAGGGAGGGGCGCGAAGGGCGGTGGAGGTAGCTGAGACGTGGATCTGTTTATGTTGTGGAACGAGGCAATCCGCCTCGCATCACGACAGGAGCAGAACCATGTACTCATCTATTCAGGGTGGCACGCCGCTGCGCCAGCGCATGATCGACGACATGCGCATGCGCAAGCTCGAGCACAAGACTCAGGAAGCCTACATCCGCGCCGTTCGCAAGCTCGCCGCCTTCCTCAAACGCTCACCCGACAGCGCCAGCGTC
>DASPUW010000344.1:0-7489 GCA_035622675.1 Burkholderiales bacterium
GGATTCACTCTGGCTTATGGGCTGTTCCAGTTGATCCACGGCCCGCTCGCGGACCGTATCGGCAGGCTGCCTGCGGTGACCGCCGCCCTCATCCTGGCTGCACTGGCATGTGCGGCCTGCGCTTCGGCCCAGTCGCTGGAAGCGTTGGCGGTTTTTCGCTTCCTGACCGGCATGACGGCCGGCGCGATCATACCGCTGTCGTTCACTTTCGTCGGCGACAACATCCCCTACCACGAGCGCCAAACCTTGCTCGGCCGCTTCATCGCCGGCGGTTTGCTCGGGCAGACCTGCGGGCCGCTGCTGGGCGGCATCTTCAGCGACCACTTCGGCTGGCGGGCGACATTTCTAGTCCCCGCTGCCGGCTTCGTGGTCATCGGTCTGACCTTGCTCCCCGTGGCCTGGGCGCACGCCGCAACTGTCTCGCGCACGCCATCGAAGTTGAGCCCGCTGCAAAGCTATCTATCGTTGCTGCGCCTGCATCGGGTGCGCCTGGTTGTGCTCGCGGTGGGTATCGAGGGCTTCGCCTTCTTTGGCGCATTTGGCTACCTCGGGGCATTTCTGAAGCACGAATTCGGGTTGAGTTACAGCGCGGTGGGTGCCCTGCTTGCGGGCTTCGCCCTTGGCGGTATCGTTTACAGCATGCTAGTCAAGGTTCTGCTGCGCCGCTTCGGTCAGCGCGGGCTGGTGGGAGCCGGGGGCATCGTCCTGCTGCTGGGCTTCTCGACCCTGGCGATGGCCCCTGCCTGGCAGGCGTGTGCGCCCGTCATCGTGGCGCTCGGCCTGGGCTACTACATGCTGCACAACACGCTGCAGACGCGCGCCACAGAGATGGCACCGCAGGCGCGCGCTGCGGCCGTCTCCGCTTTTGCCTTCAGTTTTTTCATGGGGCAGGCGCTTGGCGTGTCCGCGCTCGGCCTGGCGATCGAGTACGCCGGATACCGCCCGGTCCTCGCGCTGAGCGGTGTCACGCTGGCAGCTCTATCGGCGTGGTTTCGGGCGCGTCTCGGCGCCCTCGACGACACGGGCGAATCAGTGTGACAACCTAGGCGTCCTCGGTCGCGATGACCTTGTTGCGCCCCTGCTGCTTGGCCCGGTACATGGCCTTGTCGGCCTTGTCGATGATGACCTCGAGGTTGCCGCCGTCGGCCGGATAGCTTGCGAGACCGATGCTTACCGTCGTGCCGATGTCTCCCCCGCGCACGTCCATCGCCGCGCCCTCGATCGCGCGACGGATACGCTCGCCCATCTCCCTGCCGCCCCTGCACTCGGTTTCGGGCAGCAATGCGATGAACTCGTCACCGCCGAAGCGCGCCAGCACGTCGGAGCCCCTCAACTCCTCGCGAATGCAGCGCACGGCGTGCTGCAGCAGGCGGTTCCCGGCCTCGTGTCCATGCGTGTCGTTCACAGTCTTGAGGTTGTCACAATCGATCATCACGACCGTAAACGGGCGGGTGTGACGCACCGCCTGCTTGAACGCGCGCTGCAGGATGGCGGAGAATGCGCGCATGTTGTACAGGCCAGTCAGGTCGTCGGTGTCGGACACTCGTTTGATCTTTTCCAGCGCGAAGCGGATGTCGGCCGACAACATCGTGGTGATATACGCCACCAGGATCACCGGAGCGAGCAGCGTCAACAACTCGCCCCAATAGGCCACTGTGGCAAAGCCACGGGTTTTGGGATCGTATTGCAGCGCCATGAAGCACAGCGCGATCGCTGCCATCTCGAAAAAAGTCATGACCTTGCCGAGGATCAGCGCGCTCGCGATGATCGGCAGGAGGTACAGGTTGAGCAGTGGACTGCGAACTCCGCCCGCGTACCACAGCACCCATGTGATGAACACGATCATCACCCAGGTTTCGAGGGCGATCTTGGCCCGCGTCTCCTGGCGGTAGAAGCGGACGTAGTGCAGACCAAGGATGAACGCGGCAAAGAAGAACAGGGCCATGCTGATAGCCGCCCGCGATTCTTCGCTCGCCCCCCCGGCGACTAGATAGATGAGCACCAGGACGAGCAGCAGCCATTCGATCTCCGCTGTAGTGCGCGAGAACCCCTTTAACTCGTCCTGCTCGATGGTCAGCAGGCCGATGTTTGGTCTGATTAGCATGTCCTTGTCCAGCCGCCTCGGAGGGCCTCTCAGAAAGCGCTGCGCAGCAAAGGCGACAAATTACTTTTTTCTGGCGCGGATGTCACGGACTACCGCAACCCGGTCGCCCGACCGCAGTCTCTCGTGCCCGACCCGTAGGACCGAAGCCGGCCCCAGGACTGTCGGTGCTCTGCTACTCGCGCTGGCCGCGGTGCTCCCGACGCGGGCTGCCGGATTGTACTACCCGGGCCCGGGAGAGCAATGGCAGAGGCGCGCCCCCGATGCCGTCGGCATGGATGCAGCCAAAGTGGCCGAGGCCGTGCGCTTTGCACAGGCCCACGAGGTGAACTGGTCGCGCCAGCTGCAGACCCAGATCGAAAAAGACGTCGCACAGGAGCCCTATCCGCAGGTGCTCGGCGAAACGAAGGAGCGGGGCGGGCCGGCCGGCATGATCGTGCGCCGCGGCTACATCGCCGCCGAATGGGGTGACGTGAACCGCGTCGACATGAGCTTCAGCCTCGCCAAGAGCTATCTGTCCACCCTCGCCGGTCTGGCGATCGATCGAGGTCTCATCGACAGCGTGCACGACCCAATGTGGAAGTACGTGCAGGACGGCGCATTCGACAGTCCCCACAACAGCAAGATCACCTGGCACATGATGCTGAACCAGACCAGCGAATGGGAAGGCGTGGTGTGGGACAAGCCTGACCTCGCTGATCGGCGCCGCGGCTATGGACGCAGCCTCGAGGAGCCGGGCGCTTTCTGGGAATATAACGACGTGCGGGTCAACCGCTTTGCGCTCGCCCTGCTGAAAGTGTGGAACAAGCCGCTGCCGCAGGTGTTGAAGGAACAGGTGATGGATCCGATCGGTGCGAGCGACACCTGGGTCTGGCACGGCTACCGCAATTCCTATGTGCAGCTCAACGGGCGCGTAGTTCAGTCGGTGAGCGGCGGCAGCCATTGGGGCGGAGGACTGTGGGCCAGCACGCGAGACCACGCCCGCTTCGGGTATCTCTTCCTGCGCAATGGCGCGTGGGACGGACGTCAGATCGTTTCACGGCGGTGGGTGCAGATGGCGACCACTTCATGCGACATCGCGCCTCAGTACGGGTATCTCTGGTGGCTCAACAGCGCCCGCGCGACCGTGCCCAGCGCCCCCGAATCGAGTTTCTTCGCGCTCGGCTCAGGGGGCAACGTGATCTGGGTCGATCGCGAACATGACCTGGTAGTCGTCACCCGCTGGTTGGAGTTTGCGAAGTTGGATGCGTTCGCAAAACTGGTCCTCGCATCGCTGAGAAGTGAGCGGTGACAAACTGGCAGCAGCGGAATGCATCTGCCTCGCCCTTCGCCCCGTGGCAGGTTTGACATGAAGCACGACGATTCCTATACTCCGTTCAGCTGTTAGACCAAGTCTAAGTCGCGCCGCTTGGGTGTTAGACACAGGCATGTGACTGTCGGCGGTTCTTCAAACTCACAGGAGGGATGCATGAAAGCGCTGAAGGGAAGCAAGACTGAAGGTAACCTGAAGGCGGCATTTGCCGGCGAATCACAGGCCAACCGCCGCTATCTCTATTTCGCGAACAAGGCCGACGTGGAAGGCCAAAACGACATCGCCGCAGTGTTCCGCTCGACGGCCGAAGGCGAGACCGGCCATGCGCATGGCCATCTCGAGTATCTCGAAGTGGTCGGCGACCCGGCGACCGGGCTGCCGATCGGGAAGTCGCGCGAGAATCTGAAGGCCGCGATTGCCGGGGAAACGCACGAGTACACCGACATGTATCCCGGCATGGCTAAGCAGGCCCGCGAGGAAGGCTTCGATGAAATCGCGGACTGGTTCGAAACGCTGGCCAAGGCCGAGCGCTCCCACGCCAACCGCTTCCAGAAGGCGCTCGACGCGCTCGTCGACTGACGTTCACGGACCGGTTGGGAGCGAGCGCTGGCATTCCGCCTCGCTCTCCAACAGCGTCCACCCACTCTCCGATGACCAGCCGAGAAGGCAGCCTGGAGGCGCCGAAACGACACGCGCTGGATTGGCGCCAGCCGGAGTTCTACGACGAGGGTCTGCTGCTCGAGGAGCTCGAGCGGGTGTACGACGTCTGCCATGGCTGCAGGCGCTGTTTCAATCTGTGCAACGCCTTCCCCACGCTGTTCGATCTGGTCGATGAAAGCAGGACCGGCGAGCTCGATGCTGTCGACAAGAAGGACTTCTGGAAGATCGTCGACCAGTGCTACCTGTGCGACATGTGCTTCATGACCAAGTGTCCGTACGTGCCGCCGCATCCGCTCAACATCGATTTCCCGCACCTCATGCTGCGGGCCAAGGCCGTCCACTACAAGGCAGGCAAGGCCGCCTTTCGCGACAAGCTGCTGTCGAGCACGGACGCGATCGGCAAGCTGGCCGCCATCCCGGTCGTGGCCGCCGCGGTCAACAAGGTCAACACGGTTCCCGCCGCACGCAAAGTGATGGAGGGCGTGCTGGGCGTGGCAAAGGAGCGCGTGCTGCCGAGCTATGCCGGACGAAAGTTCCGCAGCCATGCACGACCGCGCAGCGACTTTCCGGTGCGCGACGGCGCCAACACGCCGGGCCGCGTCGCGATCTTCGCTACCTGCTACGTGAACTACAACGAGCCGGGCATCGGACAGGACCTCATCCGTATCCTGGAACACAATGCCATCCCGGTGGAGTTGGTGGAGCGGGAAGCGTGTTGCGGAATGCCGAAGCTGGAGCTGGGCGATCTGGACGGCGTCGCCCGCCTCAAGGCCGTGAACATCGCGCCGCTCGCGAAGCTGGCGCAGCGCGGCCTCGCTATCCTGACGCCGATTCCCTCCTGCACTTTGATGTTCAAGCAGGAGCTGCCGCTTCTGTTTCCGGACGAAGAGGAAGTGCGGCGGGTGGCCGATGCCATATTCGATCCGTTCGAGTACCTGGCCTTGCGCCACCGCGATGGCTTGCTCAAGACCGATTTCCGCCAGAGGCTCGGTAAAGTCTCCTACCACGTTCCCTGTCATCTGCGCGTCCAGAACATGGGCCTGCGCACGCAGGAGGTGCTAAAACTAGTACCGGGCACGGAGCTCAATACCGTGGAGCGCTGCTCGGGACACGACGGCACCTGGGGCGTGAAGAAGGAGTTCTTCGCTCAGTCGATGAAGATCGGCCGGCCGGTGTTCAAGGCGATGGCCATGCCGGCGCCCGACTACATCAGTTCCGATTGCCCGATCGCGGCTCGCCACATCCAGCAGGGTTTGGGCGATGCGACTCAGGCCCGGACGGAGCACCCGCTCTCCCTGATGCGTATCGCCTACGGCTTGTAGATCCGGGAACCGCAGAGGCGCAGAGGACGCGGACAAACGCAAGACGCTCGAAGCGACGCAAGGTTGGTTTTGCTTCGGACCGCTCCCATCTTCAAGGTGGACGAGCCCACCTTCTCAGTTGACGAATCCGGTTGGCCGTTCTGTGCGTTGTCCGCGTCTCTGCGGTTCGTCACGTTTTTTTGGAGATTCGATTGATGCTGAGTAACACCCAAGCGAGAAGGAAGCGAAAGATGCCCGCCATCACCCGCGACAGCCTGATGACCCTGGAAGCTTACGCGAAGGTCCGCGACGAGTTCCGCGCGAACGTCATGGCGCACAAGAAGAACCGCAGCGTGCGTCTCGGCGGGCACGTCACGCTGCTGTTCGAGGACGAGATGACGATGCGCTACCAGATCCAGGAGATGCTGCGCGCCGAGCGCATCTTCGAGCAGGACGGCATCCAGGGCGAGCTGGACGCCTACAACCCCCTCGTGCCGGACGGCAGCAATTGGAAGGCGACGATGATGATTCAGTATCCCGATGCCGACGAGCGCCGTCAGGCGCTGGCCCGCTTGATCGGCATCGAGGACCGGGTCTGGGCGCAGCTGGAAGGTTGTCCCAGGGTTTACGCCGTGGCCGACGAGGACCTGGAACGCGAGACTACGGACAAGACCTCGTCGGTCCATTTCCTGCGCTTCGAGCTCGACGCTGCCATGCGTAAGGCCCTGGGCGGCGGCGCCAACATTCGCCTGGGCGTGGACCATCCCAACTACCGCGAGACGGTCGACCCGCTGCCCCCTGCTGTCCGCGCATCGCTGGTCAAAGACTTGAGGTTTTGACCCCGTCCGCGCGGAGGTCGTGCGGGCAAAGACCGCCCCTGGGTAGAATAGGCGGGCGCGCCGTGCAGCTGACCGGCCACGGCGTACGGAGACCGAAGCATGACAACCGCGCTGGTGGACAATCGCGTGCTCTCGATGGTCGAGCGGCGCCTGAGGGACGCCGAGGCGCCATTCAACCTCCGCCTGTGGAACGGCAAGGGGTTTAGCCCCGCCGCACCTTCCCCGGTGACGCTGACGGTGAACTCGCGCCAGGCGCTCATCAATCTAGCCAGGCCCAGTTTGGGCAAACTCGCCAAAAGCTACGTCGAAGGCGAGATCGACCTCGAAGGCAATTTCCGCGACGTGCTGCGCGTGGGCGAATCGCTGGTGGCGAGGCAGCACAGCGTCTACCACGCGCGCAGCCATGCGTGGAAGTGGTGGCGCCACAGCCGCACCGCGGACCGCCGCAGCATCGAGCACCACTACGACGTCAGCAACGACTTCTACGCGCTGTGGCTCGATCGCAACCGCGTGTACTCGTGCGCTTATTTCAGGCAGCCGGACGATACGCTGGATCAGGCGCAGGAGCAGAAGCTGGACCACATCTGCCGCAAGCTCATGCTCAAACCGGGGGAACGCCTGCTCGACATCGGCTGCGGCTGGGGCGGTCTCATCCTCTGGGCGGTACGCCACTATGGTGTCGAGGCCCTCGGCGTCACGCTGAGCCGCGATCAGCATGAATACGTCAGCGCACGCATCGCGGAGCTCGGTCTCGCGGGGCGCTGTGAAGTCCGCCTGCAGGATTACCGCGACGTACCGGACGACGAGCGTTTCGACAAGATCGCAAGCGTCGGCATGTTCGAGCACGTGGGCAGGCGCAACCTGGCGGGCTACTTCAGCAAGATCCATCGCCTACTGCGCCCCGGTGGTCTGGTGCTGAACCACGGCATCACCACCAACTCGCTGCGCGACGCCCAGCTGGGCGGCGGCATCGGCGAGTTCGTCGATCAATACGTCTTCCCCGGCGGCGAGCTCACACATGTCACCGCGGTGATCGAAGGGATGTCGCGGCAGGGGCTCGAGGTGTGGGATGCCGAATGCCTGCGGCCGCACTACGCTCGAACGCTGTGGCACTGGGTGGACCGCCTGGAAGCTCGCCGCGGCGAGGCACGGGCCATGGTGGGTGAGAAACGGTTACGGACATGGCTCATCTACATGGCCGGTTCCGCACATGCCTTCACGCGCGGCTGGATTTCGATCTACCAGCTGCTGGGCGTCAAGATGCAGCCGGACGGCG
>DASPUW010000345.1:0-4612 GCA_035622675.1 Burkholderiales bacterium
ATGAAGATCATGCCGATCGCCTTCAGCGTGTTCTTCTTCTTCTTTCCTTCGGGGCTGGTCCTGTATTGGCTGGTCAACAACATCCTGTCCATTGCCCAGCAGTGGCGGATCACGCATGTGCTAGAGCGGGCGAAGACCGCTCATGGCGGAAGCTGACGTTATCGCCGCGCTCGCCACGGCGAGCGGCCGTTCCGCGGTCGGCATCATCCGGTTGTCGGGCCCTGACCTGATCCCGTTCATGACGGGATTGCTGGGACGCCAGATCCCACCCCGCCACGCGGTGCTGACCGACTTCCTTGACGCCAGGCGGGAGGCTGTAGACAGCGGGCTTGCGCTGTTTTTCCCCAGGCCCCACTCGTATACCGGGGAGGACGTTCTCGAGTTGCAGGCGCATGGCGGTCCGGCGGTGCTGCAACTTCTGCTGCGCCGATGTGTGAACCTCGGGGCGCGTCTGGCTCAGCCGGGCGAGTTCACGCGGCGGGCCTTTCTCAACGACAAGATGGACCTGGCGCAGGCCGAGAGCGTCGCGGATCTGATCGAGGCGGGATCAGAGGCGGCTGCACGTGCGGCTGTGCGCTCACTGAAGGGAGAGTTGTCCGGTGAAGTGAGAGCACTCACGTCCGAGCTTGTGACGCTGCGCACCTGGGTGGAGGCCTCCATCGATTTCCCAGACGAGGACCTCGATCCGGGCGATCAGCAGAAGTGGAGGGAGAGTCTGAAAACCCTGCGCCACCACATCGAGCAGATCAAACGCACTGCTGCGTCAGGGAATCTGCTGAGAGACGGCATCGAAGTGGCGCTTGTCGGTCGACCGAACGTCGGTAAATCCAGTCTTCTCAATCGGTTGGCCGGCGAGGACCTGGCCATAGTCACCCCCGTTCCGGGAACCACCCGCGACATTGTCAAGGGCGAATTCCTGTTCCAGGGCGTAACCATTCGTTTGACCGACACGGCGGGCTTGCGAGATGCGCGTGATGCAGTCGAGAGAATTGGGATCGAGCGGACGTGGCGGGCAGCCCGCGCCTCGGATGTCGTGCTCCTGGTCGTCGATGCCAGCACGGGCCGCACCGCGGAGGATGAAACGATTGGGAGGGAGCTCCCGCCTGCCGCCAAACGCATCACGGTATTCAACAAGATCGACCTAGCGGGTGCGGTGCCGGGTCGGCGGCGTGGCGACGGTGGTCTCGAGGTGCAAGTATCAGCGCTCACGGGGGCTGGAATCGACTTGCTTCGCCGAGCGATCTTCGACGAGGTGGCGCCGGAGGGCTTGGACCTGGAGGGCGTGTTCCTGGCTCGCGAACGCCACATCGATGCCCTTTCACGTGCGGCTGATCATCTCGAGCGGGGGCGCGAGCACTTGACTCGGCTGGAGGTCTTTGCAGAAGAGCTTCGGCTGGCGCAACGCGCCCTCGGCGAGATTACGGGTCAGCTGTCTGCCGATGATCTACTCGGAGAGATCTTTTCGCGCTTCTGCATCGGTAAGTGATCTCTCGGAATAAGAAATTGTTCCACGTGGAACATCGGCCGGATGTCCTGTTCGGCAACGGGCAAATGCCTGCGGTATGATTTGGCCCCTTTGCGCCTTTTCACATGTCTTCTTCGCAGCAGTTTGACGTGATCGTGATCGGCGGTGGCCACGCGGGCACCGAAGCCGCTCTGGCCTCGGCGCGCATGGGCCGACGCACGATCCTGCTTACCCACAGCCTGGAAACCCTGGGACAGATGTCGTGTAATCCGTCCATCGGCGGCATCGGAAAAGGGCATTTAGTCAAGGAGATCGATGCGCTGGCGGGAGCCATGGCATGGGCCGCCGATGAGGCCGGGATCCAATTCCGGATCTTGAATGCGAGCAAGGGCCCCGCAGTCCGGGCGACACGAGCACAGGCAGACCGTGCCTTGTACAAGCGCGCGATCCGCAGCCGACTCGAGTCACAGCAGAACCTGTGGCTGTTTCAGGGGGCGGCAGACGATCTGCTGCTGGAAGCCGACCGCGTCGCAGGGGTCGTGACGCAGGGAGGAGTTCGGTTCTACGCACGCGCTGTCGTGCTGACCACCGGGACGTTTCTCTCTGGCGTCATTCACGTCGGCTTGAAAAGCCATCAAGGTGGACGGGCGGGGGAGCCTCCGTCGATCAGCTTGGCGCGCCGGCTGCGCGAGCTCGAGCTGCCGGCCGGGCGGCTCAAGACCGGGACACCGCCGCGGCTGGACGGGCGCACGATCGATTATTCGAGGACGGTCGAACAGCCGGGTGACTCCCCGACGCCGGTTTTTTCCTTCCTGGGCAAGCGTGAGCAGCACCCGCCTCAACTGTCTTGCTGGATAACGCATACAAACGCGGGTACACACGAGATCATCCGCGGCGCCCTGGATCGCTCTCCTATGTACACCGGCGTCATCGAAGGAGTTGGGCCGCGCTATTGCCCGTCGATCGAGGACAAGGTGGTGCGGTTCGCCGACAAGACCAGTCATCAGATCTTTCTCGAGCCGGAAGGCTGGCATACCCACGAAATCTATCCGAACGGCATTTCGACCAGCCTGCCGTTCGACGTCCAACTTGAATTCATGCGTTCAATCAAAGGCTTGGAGTCTGCACACGCGACGCGGCCGGGATATGCGATCGAGTACGACTACTTCGATCCGCGCGCGCTGAAGGCTTCGCTCGAAACCAAGGCCATCAAGGGCCTGTTCTTCGCCGGTCAGATCAACGGGACTACTGGCTACGAGGAAGCAGCGGCGCAGGGATTGCTGGCAGGCGTGAATGCAGCGTTGCAGGTAGAGGAGCGCGAGAGCTGGTGCCCACGGCGGGACCAGGCGTACATCGGGGTGCTGGTAGACGACCTCGTCACACGTGGCGTCACGGAACCGTACCGGATGTTCACCAGCCGGGCGGAGTACCGCCTCAGTCTGCGTGAGGACAACGCTGATCTGCGTCTGACGGAAACGGGTTACGACCTGGGGCTCGTCGAACAGGCGCGCTGGTCCGCGCTGCAGCGCAAACGCGAAGCGATCGAGCAGGAGCTGCAGCGACTGCGCTCGACCTGGGTTGATTCGAAGCTGCTCGCTCGGCTGCGAAGCGGGAGCGAGCAGGAGACCGAGAAACAATGCACGCTGCAAGAGCTGCTGCGGCGACCTGAGGTTGATTACGCCAGTCTGATGCAGCTTCCTGGGACAGGGCCCGGCCTCATCGATGCGCAGGCTGCGGAGCAGGTCGAGATCCAAACCAAGTATCAGGGTTACATCGAGAGACAGCAGGAAGAAGTGGCTCGCAATGAAGCGAGTGACGCGACTGTGCTGCCGGCGGATCTCGATTATCGAACGGTGCGCGGACTGTCGATCGAAGTGCAAGAGAAACTCAACCGGCATCGCCCTGAGACGCTGGGACAGGCCGCACGCATTCCTTCGATCACACCGGCGGCCGTTTCCTTGCTGCTCGTACACTTGAAACGCAACTCGAAACCGCCTGCCAGCACAACCGCCCGAGAAGTCATCGAATCGAGCCGGATGCGGCGGAAAGAGAGTGTCTCGCGCCGATGAAACTCGAAGACCAGCTCGGCGGCGGTCTGGCCGAGCTGGGTCTCAAACTGCCCGGGCAAACGCAGGGACGCCTTCTGCAGTATGTCGCCCTGCTGACCAAATGGAACCGGACCTATAACCTGACCGCCATCCGCGAGCCTCAGCGAGTGGTGAGTCACCATCTACTCGACAGCATCGCTGTGCTGCCTCATCTTCAGGGTGCGTCGGTGGTGGACGTGGGAAGCGGTGCAGGGCTTCCCGGCATCCCGCTCGCCATCGTTCAGCCGCAATGGCGTGTCGCGCTGCTCGACAGCAATCACAAGAAAAGTGCGTTCTTAAGGCAGGCCGTGCTCGAGCTCAAGCTGGACAATGTAGAGGTGGTGACTGCGCGCGCCGAGCGATGGAAGCCCGCACGCCTGTTCGATGTTGTCATCTCGCGCGCATTCTCGGACCTGCCCGGTTTCATCGAGGCCGCAGCGCATCTGTGTGCGCCGGAGGGCGTCTTGGCTGCGATGAAGGGAATTTATCCGGACGAAGAGATGGCGCAGCTCGGTTCGAGCGCCAACATCGTGCGGGTTGTGGCGCTGCGAGTTCCTGGCGTGCAGGCGGCCCGGCATCTCGCATTGTTGCGGCCGGGTGGCGAGCGATGACACGCATCCTCGCGGTCGCGAACCAGAAGGGTGGTGTCGGCAAAACGACCACCAGCATCAACCTTGCCGCGAGCCTGACCCTGGCCGGGCGGCGCGTGTTGCTGATCGACCTCGATCCACAGGGCAACGCGACGATGGGCAGCGGAATCGACAAGCGCACGGTCAAGGCCACGGTGTACGACGTATTGCTCGGGGCGCAGCCCCTGTCGGGAGCCAAGGTCAAGGCGAGCGCGAACTATGACCTCGTGCCGGCGAACCGGGAACTCGCAGGCGCCGAAGTCGAGCTGGTCGACTTGCCCGAGCGGGAGACGCGGCTGCGGGAAGCCATCAAAGAGGTCGAGGACGGCTATGATTTCGTTCTCATCGACTGCCCGCCAGCGCTCAACCTGCTGACGGTCAATGGCTTATGCGCGGCGCAGGCGGTGATGATCCCGATGCAGTGCGAATAT
>DASPUW010000346.1:0-3226 GCA_035622675.1 Burkholderiales bacterium
AGATCCGTGCCGGGACGGCCGTTCCCGCGCGAATTTGCCGGCAAGAAGGACAGCAGCACTGCATTCCTCGCCTTCTCAGAGACCTGGGTCAGGACCGACTGAGGCGCGCGCACTCTGAGGAAGCTTTGCAGAGCTTCCCTGAATTCACGTTGCCTTGCGCCCGACGCAGGACACCCAGGCCTGCGCAAACATCCCGAGCGGACGCCGGGCCCACGCGCGGATCGCATTCGCGTGGGCGTGTTGCCCGCCGTGCTCGAGCTGCACCGCGATCGCGCCGGTGATGTCGGCGAGATCATCGTAGTTCTGGTAGCGTGCCTGCGCCTTGACATCCGTGAAGCCGGCTTCCTGCATCCATCCCAGCAGCTTTCGGCCGGCCAGGACGTCGCCGCCATTTCGGTTCTGGATGTCGTTGTGCGCGCGTAGCGCGGCGTAGATGTCTTCCGTCGGTGGTGCGCAGAGAAAGCCCCCCCAGTCGGGCGCGCATACACCTGCTACTCCGGCGGGCCGAAGCACGCGCAGAAATTCGCGCAGCGCCCTATTCGGCTCCGCGAGATGCTCCAGCAGCGCGTGGCTGAACACCGCATCGAACGTCCCGTCGGCGAAGGGCAGCGCATAGGCACTGCCCTGACGGAAGCTTGCATTGTGGCAGCCGAGAGTCGTCGCGTTTGTGGTCGCGAGCTTGACCTGTGCTTCGTTCATGTCGACGCCCACGACGCTGCCAGCGCCGACACGGGCTGCAATCCCGAGCGTGATCGTGCCCGGACCACATCCGCAATCCAGCACTAGCATGCCCGGCTGCAGATAAGGCAGGAAAAATGCGCCGTGCGACTCGAGCGTGCGGCGGGACACGAAGTCCAGTGCTTTCGCCGAGTACCCGAGCGTGTACGTCTCCGTCATCTCAGTCCTCGCTGAGCCGTCGAGCTTCGCGTCCCGGGTAGCTGCTGCGTCGAAGCTAGTCGCAATTTGACCTTCCGTCTTCCGCTCGAATGCCAGTTCGCGGGCAGCATGATAGCGCCGCGCGAGCGCGGAGTCGCTCGGCCGCGACGATCCGATCGCGCGGCGATTCGGATTTCACACTTCCACATGCTTGTCTTTGCTCCGGACATGCGCCAAGCGACAGTGGAGGCCGAATCAGCAGACAAGACGGCGGTTGTTGTGAGCCGATGAGCAGCTTCGATATGTGCATGCCGAACTGCGGATGTGGGTTTCTCAAGTTCCAAGGGCGGCCGCCGTTAGCCTGCCCATGCGCGCCGCGGCAACTCGAGCGCGGCGCAACGGGAGCCTCCAGCAATGCGATTCGCCACGACCTTCGCCGCAGCCGCCCTGACTGCGGTATTGATCCAGGGATGTCACACCCAGCCGCCGATGGGCCCGATGCTTCAGACCGGAAAGGTCGAGGGCGTTTACGTCGAAGCTTATAGCGGTGTATTCGTCGAACGACAGCTCGCCGGCAACGTCGCTGGCAAGGCTCTGTGCGCATACGTCATTTTTGCCAACCCCTTGCCGGATGGCCGCACCTTCGCCACTGCCCACCTGCCTGACGCGCTCGAGATCGGGCCGGGCGATCTGGTCCAGGTGCGCCTGGCCGATCCCGGCAGCGGCGAATCCGACGCCGGGCTCGAGCGCAACCAGGTGATGGCGCTGGTAGCAAAGAGCAGCACTCGGGCGGCTCGCAACTTCGGTCAGCAGGACTCGTCCTCCTTCACTGCACAGAAACTGAGCGCGCTTGCCACTGAGCGCCTGTAGGCAAGCTCTCAGCAAGATTGTCGCGGTAGCCTCGATCCCAGAAGACATCGGAGAAGCGGTATGAAGAGCGTTTTCGGTCTGCTCGTGCTGGGGGCCGCGTTCGTCTTGGTGCAGGGGTACGCGCGCGTGGCCGAACTGAACGGCAGCTCGCACACAGGGGTCGTCGAGCGCGTGTACGTCGAGCAAAGTCCGGGTGTCTATGTCGAGCGCAGCGCGGGACCGGCAGAATCGAGCGGCCCGGTCTGGGCTGACGTCAAGTTTCCCGAACCGCTGATCGATGGCCGCATCGCAGCCATAGCAGTGGTGCCTGGCGCCTTGCAGGTCGAACCAGGCGATCGCGTTGAGATGCGTTTCGCGGCGGACAACAGTGGGCAGAGTGAAGCGGCGGCGCTGGAGCAGAATCGGGTTACGGCCTTGCTGCAAAAACATCGGCCGGTGGTCGAAGTGCCGGCCGGTGAGCGGGTCCCGAGCAGCGCGCGCCACACCCACGCTCTAATCGGCATGTAGCAGTTGCCGGCGGGAGGAGTTCCGCGGCACCGCATTCCTCACCGCGTCAATCGGGTCTCAAGCTCGCGCCCACGCGAGCGTCACCTCTGCAAACCCCCACACAGCGGTTGACAGGCCCCGACTCGGTCTTCAACACGGCTAGGTTCGGACAGCCTGAATGCGCTGCGCCAATGCCGACTGCAACAGCGCGACGTCCGACCCGAAAAAGATCAGCTGGAAGCCGCGCGCCACGTACTCCTTTGCGAGCGCCTCCGTGGGAGCCAGGATCGACAGCACGCGTCGATGCTTCTTCGCTGCCTGAACGATGCGTTCGACAGCAGCAAGATAGGTGGGGTGAGTCAGCTCGCCCGGCACGCCGAGGAAGTTCGACAGGTCCATGAACCCGATGCTGAGGCAATCGACGCCCGGCACCGCTGCGATCTGCTCGACGTGCTCCAGCCCCACTTCGGTTTCGATCTGCAGCATCAGCAGGCACCGCTGATTAGCCCGCTCGAGCTTTTCCCGCGGCGCTCCGCCGCTGTAGTCGTCGTGCGCTGCGCCGAGCACCGCACCGCGCCGGCCCGCGGGCGGATACCGGGTCCACGACACGATGTCGCGCGCTTGCTCGGCCGTCTCCACCATCGGAACCATGACCCCGAGTGCGCCAGCATCAAGCGCGCGCGCCACAAAGTGGTACTGGTAGGTCGGCACCCTGACCAGCGGGGTGATGTCGAGGCCACGGCAAAACGCGATCTGCTGTTTGATCGTGTCGATGCCCGCACCGGAGTGCTCCATGTCGAACAGCACGAACTCGGCGCCTGCCTCGCGCGCAATCTGCGCCAGCCCGGGCGTGAAGAACTCGAATGCGAACAGGCCGAAGCTGTTTTCGCCCCGCAGCAGCTTGGCTTTCAGCGGATTGTCGCGCATGCTGGTTCGCTACGTCCTTCTCACTGGTGGAAGTAATGGACTCGCCCCAGGACCTGCTGATTCACGA
>DASPUW010000347.1:0-9604 GCA_035622675.1 Burkholderiales bacterium
TCGCCGTAGTGGGTGAGGTTGCGCCTGAGACCGCGCGTGTCTCGCTCTGCCATGCGGGACGAACTTTAACGCAAAAGGGCCACGCCGCAGAGCTCAATGAGTCCAATTGATCTCGCGCGCCGTCTTGCCGCCGATCAGCGCCTCGTTCAGGCTGCTGGGCATTTCGGCGTCGGTGCGCGAGAGCGGTACGCGGCCGGCCATGATTTCTGCATACACCTGCGGCAGCAAGGGCTGCCGCTCCGGCTCTGCGTAGCCGTCCGGGAAGAACGGCTGGTTGGTCTGCGGATCGTACTTGTCGGTCGCGCCCAGCGTGTGCAACAGCTCGTGCGCGATAACGACATCGTTCTGCGCCGTCTGCGCCTCGGACGCGAAGGCGTTGACCACGCCGATCAATCCTTTCTGGAGCCCCAGCGAATGGCCGACTCGCGTGACGTGCTGCGGGTCGTAGTACAGCACGAAGACGCGCACATGAGGCTTGGGCCCGTCGAACCGCGAATTGACCCAGGCCCAGTAGCGCATCTGCAGGCTCCACAGCATGATCTGCACCGTATTCCCGCCGAACGGCGGGGGCGGCGGCACGCGCTCGATGCGCGGAGCGAGGAACATCTCCACCGGCGTCTTCAGGGTCAGGCCGTAGCGTGCGGCTTCGCGCCGAATGAACTCGGCAACGGGATCGAACGCGTCGAGCTTGAGCTCGCCGATGTAGCGCGCGCTGGCTCCGCTGCGATCGGCGTTGATCGGAAAAATCGCGACCCGCAACGGCTGCTGCCACGAGGTGGTGCGCTGCTTCGTCAGCCAAGCGCTGGCCGCGACCAGCACCAGGATGGCGAGCAGAACGACGATTCTGAGCGTCCGGAACACGCGTCGCGAGCGCTCAGCAGGAAGAGCAGTGCAGCCGCGCGGCGTCCACCACTCTCGCCGCGCCCTGCCCGGTCACACGCGTTCGATGACAGTGGCGGTCGCCTGGCCGTGGCCGATGCACATAACCTGCAGGCCGAACTGGCCGCCGGTCGCCTCCAGCCCGGCAAGCATCTTGGCCATGAGGCCAGCCCCTGTGGCGCCGAGCGGATGGCCGTGCGCGATCGCGCCGCCCCACGGATTGACCTTCGCGAGATCGGCGTCGAGCTCTCGCGCCCAGCTTAGCACGACGCTGGCGAACGCTTCGTTGATCTCGATCCAGTCCAGCTCGCGCACGGTCAATCCGGCCTTCTTGAGCGCCATCTGCGCAGCGGGGATCACACCCGTGAGCTGCATGGTGGGGTCCGATCCCACTACCACCCGGGCGCGAAAGCGCGCCCTCGGCTTGAAGCCGTCCGCACGCGCAGCGTCGCTGTTGGCGACCAGTACCGCCGAAGCGCCGTCCGAGATCTGGCTCGAGTTGGCGGCTGTGATCACGCCGTGCCCCTCGGGGCGGAAGGCAGGCTTGAGGCCCGCGATCTTCTGCTCGTCGAGCACGCCACGCACGCCCTCATCCACTGTCAGCGTAATCGGCTGAGCATCGGGGCTCACACCCTGCACCGGCAGAATCTCCTTGTTCAGCCCTTCTCGCTGCGCTGAGTGCGCCTTGCGGTGGCTGTCCTTCGCAAACTCGTCCAACGCCTGGCGCGTGAGGCCCCACTTCTGTGCGACGCGCTCCGCACTCTCACCTTGATGGATGAGATCGTGGTGCTTGAACAAGTCGGGGTTGAGCGACTCGAAACCGGTCACGCCCTCGCGCCCCAGGCTGATGTCGAGAAACATGGGCACGCGGGTCATGCTCTCCACACCCGAGGCGATCGCGTAGTCCATGTCTCCGGCCGCGCAGGCCTGCGCCGCGAAGTGGACGGCCTGCTGGCTCGAACCGCACATCCGGTTCAGTGAGACGCCGGGGATTGTCACTGGAAAGCCGGCGAGCAACACGCCCAGCCGTGCCGGGTTCGCGCCCTGTTCACCGGCGAGCGTGACGGTCCCGTCGACCACGTCGCCGATCCTGCTCGGATCGATCCCCGCCCGCTGCACGAGCCCTTTCAGCGTGTGCGCGAGCAGACTGTCGGGCCGCTGCTCGCGCAGCGCCCCGCCCTTGCGCCCGAAAGGCGTGCGCACACCATCAATGATCACGGCTTCTGGCATGTGTAACTCCTAATACAAAACGCATTCACCACGAAGGGCACGAAGGAACACGAAGGAAAACCAAAAGTACCAGACGAACTATCTGGGGTCCCTTTCCGCGGTTTCCATCCTTCGCCCGCATCGCTAATCGGCTGCTGAGCGCGCCACTGAGAGCAAACCGGGTTCTACTTCGTGTACCTTCGTGTCCTTCGTGGTAAATGAGCTTCAATCTTTACGATCTAGAAAGTTCGCGCGCGATGATGTTGCGCTGGATCTCGCTCGTGCCCTCGTAGATCTGCAGCACCTTCGCGTCGCGGAACAGCTTTTCCACCGGGTACTCGGTACTGTAGCCCATTCCACCGAATACCTGCACCGCTTCGCTCGCCGCCCACATCGCGGTGTCGGCCGCAAACGTCTTGGCATATGCGGCCTGCAGCGTGTTTTTGCTGCCCGCGTCCAGCAGCCAGGCGGCCTGACGCGCCAGCAGGCGCGCCGCCTCGAGTCTCAGCGCCATGTCGGCGAGCTTGTGGCCGACGGCCTGATGCTCGATGATCGCCCGTCCCATCGTATGGCGCGTGCGAGCGTAATCCAGCGCCTCGTCGAGACAGCGCTGGATCAATCCGACGCCGAGCGCCGCGATCATCGGCCGCGAGCGGTCGAACACCTTCATCGCGATCAGAAACCCGCTGCCCTCGTCGCCAATCACCGCGCTCGCCGGCAGCTCGACATCGTTGAGAAACACCTCCGCCGCCGGCCCGGCTTTCTGCCCCAGTTTTCCGAGCGGCTTGCCAATTGAAAGCCCCGGGGTCTCGCGCGGCACGAAAAAAGCGCTGATGCCGCGATGGCCTGCGTCCGGCTCGGTCTTGGCGAAGATCACGAACATGTGCGCGAGCGGTGCATTGGAGATCCACACCTTGGCCCCGTTCAGCACGTAGCGGTCGCCTTTTCTCATGGCGCGCGTCTTGATGCCGCCGACGTCGGATCCCGCGGATGGTTCGGTCACCGCATAAGCGCCGAATTGCCCTGCCTGTAGACGCCCGAAGGCCTCGCGCTTCTGCTCGCGCGAGCCCGATACGTGGAACACATCGGCGAAGATGCCGTTCAGACCGAGCGCGCCGGCGATCCCCGTGCACGCCCAGCCCAGCTCCTCCGCCACCAGCGCCGACTCGAACATGCCCCAGCCGCTGCCGCCGAGCTCGATCGGCACGGTGAGGTTGACCAGGCCGACTTCCCGCGCCTTCTCGAACACCGCCATGGGGAAGCTTGCGTCGCGGTCGCACTGCGCAGCAACTGGCTGAATCTCGCGGCGCGCAAACTCGCGAGCCGTGTGACGGATCAGTTTCTGCTCATCACTTAGTTCGAAGTTCATTCTGTACCTACCGAAGCAAAGTCAACCACAATCACACTTACCACGAAGGACACGAAGGTACACGAAGTAAAAGCCCGGTTCGCCCTCGGCAGCATGCCCAGCGACCGATTTGCCATGTGCCCGGGGAACGGAGATCGCAGCAAGGGACACCCCGACACCCGTCTAGCTCTTTTCGGTTTTCCTTCGTGTTCCTTCGTGTCCTTCGTGGTAAATGAGTTACGTCGTAGGTGTGTTTAGGCGGTCTCGGGCCACTTCCACTCCCGGTACTGCTCCCGCAGCTTGGTCTTGAGGAACTTCCCTGTCGACGTGCGCGGGATCGCATCCACGAACACGTAGCCGTCGGGCACCATCCACTTCACGAACTGCTTGGCCAGGTGCGCGCGGATGTCGGATTCGTCCGCGTGATGTTTGGGCTTCAGCACGATCACGGCAAGAGGCCGCTCAGCCCACTTGGGATGCGGGACTGAGATGACGGCCGCTTCCTGGACGGCCGGGTGACCCATGATGGCATTCTCCAGGTCCACCGAGCTGATCCACTCGCCGCCGGACTTGATCAGATCCTTGGTGCGGTCGGTAATCTTGATGAAGCCGAGTGGATCGATCGCAGCCACATCGCCGGTGCGAAGCCAGCCGTCTCCGGTGAAGCTGTCCGGGGCCGGATTGTCGTGATAGCTGCCGGTGATCCACGGACCGTACACCTGGATCTCGCCCACCGTCTTGCCGTCCCATGGCGCCTCGCCCCCGTCGTCTACCGCGCGGATGTCCACGAGCGGCAGCGGATAGCCTTGTGTGGCCATCACCTTGAAGCGCTCGTCGGCGTTCAGTTGTTCCTGCTGCGCCGTGATCTTGGCGATGGAAGCGAGCGGCGAGGTCTCCGTCATCCCCCAGCCTTGCATGACCAGAATGCCGTGCTTCGCATACGCGCGGATCATCGACTCCGGCACGGCCGAACCGCCGACAGTCAGGCGCAGCCGCGGGCTGAACTTCCACCGCCCCGGGTTGCTGTCGAGCATCTGCACCATCGGCAGCCAGATCGTGGGTACGCCACACGATACGGTGACCTGCTCGCTTTCCAGCAGAGGCAGCAAGTGGTCGGGATGCAAGTGCGGGCCGGGGAACACCATCTTCACGCCCAGCATGGCCGCGGTGTACGGCACGCCCCAGGCGTTGGCGTGAAACATCGGCACCACCGGCAGAATGACGTCGCTGCCGCTGATGCCGATGGCGTCGGGCAGCGCCTGCACCAGGGAATGGAGGATCTGCGAGCGGTGCGAATACACCACGCCCTTCGGCCTGCCCGTCGTCCCGGACGTGTAGCACATCGCGCAGGGCTCGTTCTCGTCCATCTCGGGATAGTCGAAGTCCCCGGTCGCGGTGCGCAGCAGCGCCTCGTAGTCGTCGAAGCCATCGGGAGCGGGTTTTCTCTCGAGCGGAACAACGATCACGCGCTCCAGGTTGACCTTGTCGCGGAACTTCTCGAACAAAGGCAGCAGGATGTCGTCGACGATCAGAAAGCGGTCCTGCGCGTGATTGGCGATGAACGCAATGTCCTCGGGCGCCAGCCGCAAGTTCAGCGTGTGCATTACGCCGCCGGCCACAATCACGCCGAAATAGCTCTCGTAGTGGGCGTAGTGATTCCACATCAGAGTGGCGACGCGATCCCCGCGCTTGAGCCCCGCGCGCTGCAGACCCTCGGCGAGCTGGCGTGTGCGGCGGTAGAAATCCGCGTAGGTGTAGCGGTGCAGAGACTTGTCCGGCATGCGGGATACGATCTCCTGGCCGCCGAACAGCTTGCCCGCCCGCTCGAGAAAATGAGACAGGTTGAGCGGCACCTGCATCATCGTGGACTTCATGTTGCTCCTCCTCGGCCGCGTCTTTCCGCGCGCTCTTCACCTGAACAACTCAATTCATTCACCACGAAGGACACGAAGGACCACGAGGGAAACATAAGACCAGGGTCGGGCCTTTGCGCATTTTGCCAACGTCAGGGAATGACCCTCCTTCCCCTCCGGCGGCCGGGGCCTTGGTATCGACTCTACTTCGTGTTCCTTCGTGTCCTTCGTGGTAAGTGAGTTTCGCCTTGCATCCTCAGCCAGGCAGGCGGCTGAAGCGGATTGTGGCTTTCTCGATCCCTTCCTGCACCACCGACAGCCCGCCGCCTGCAATCATCCATTCCAACCTGTGGTCGCGGTACTGACGCTTGATCTTGCCCTGCGCCAGCAGCGCTGCAAAATCGGGCAGCTTAGCCAGTACTTCGCGCAGCTGTGCGAGCACTTTGGCGACGCTAGGCCGCTCGTTGACGCGTGCCAGCCAGGCCGCGAGGCGCGATCCAGCGGGTGGGGTGTATCCGTATGCCGCAGAGCGGTTGATGTAAGGCGCGCAGGCGATGTCGCCCCAGCCGAAGCGCGCGCCGTTGAACCAGGGATCGCTGCCCAGCTGCCCGTCGAGCCAGTGCTGCAGCTGGTCGATGTTGCTCTTCGCGTAACCGACCAGGCGGTCGGCCAGCGGCCCGCTTGCTCGCTTGAAGCGCGTGACCTCCATGACGCCCCAGTTGTTGGGCTCGTACAGGCTGTCCATCACGTCCTCGATCATACGTACGCGCGCGCGCTGCGCCGGTCCATCCGGCAATAGAGGCGGCTCCGGCCACTTGTCCTCGAGGTATTCGAGAATGACGGTTGAATCGAACACCTTCACGTCGCCGTCAATCAGAGCGGGAACCTCGGCACGCGGGTTGGCGTCCAGGAACGCGCCGCCTGCGGTGCCGGTCGGCAGCCCATCCGGCACCAAGGCCTGGTACTCGAGCCCTTTCTCGTTCAGCGCCATCTTCACTTTCATGGCGTAGGCGGACAGCGGGTGTTCGTATAGCGTCAACATTCTCTCCTCCTAAATCGAAACCTCATTAACCACGAAGGACACGAAGGAACACGAGGGAAACCAAGGCCGAGTTTAAGTGTGCTCCATTCTCATACCCGAACGAATGCCAGAGCGCCGACACCGCCGAGCTTTCTTTCTGGTCTATTTGATTTTTCCTTCGTGTACCTTCGTGTCCTTCGTGGTAAATGCGGTTAAGTCTTGGTGGTAAATGTGTTTAGGTCGTCAGCACTACCTTGCCGCTGACGCGCTTGTTCAGCACCTCGTTCAGCGCTTCTGCAGCGCGCTCGAGCGGATACGTCGCGTGGATGTGCGGCTTGACCTTGCCCGCCGTGTAGAGCTGCAGCAGCTCCTCGTTGTTGCGGCGGTTGTTGTCAGGCTCGGTCCGCGTGAATGCGCCCCAGAACACGCCCACGATCGAGCATCCCTTCAACAGCGCAAGGTTGAGCGGCACCTTGGGGATGTCACCGGCGGCAAAGCCCACCACGAGAAAGCGCCCGTTCCACGCCATATCGCGCAGCGCCGGCTCGGAGTAGGGGCCGCCGACCGGATCGTACACAACGTCTACGCCGCGCCCCGTCGTGATTGCCTTTACCCGCGCGCGCAGGTCCTCTGAGCCGTAGTTGATCACCTCGTCGGCACCGTTGTCGCGGCACACTTGCAGCTTGGCGTCGCTCGATGCCGCGGCGATCACTCTCGCGCCCATGACCTTGCCGAGCTGGATTGCGGCAAGCCCAACGCCTCCCGAAGCACCCAGCACCAGCAGCGTCTCTCCAGGCTTGAGGTGCGCGCGATCCTTCAACGCGTGATACGAGGTGCCGTAGGTCAGGATGAAAGCCGAGGCCGGGATGAAGTCCATGCCCGCGGGCATCGGAACCACTTTGTCAGCTTCAGCCAGGAACTCTTCCGCGAATCCGCCGTAGGTGCCCGCTGCGATCACTCGATCGCCTGGCTTGACGAGGCTTACGCCTTCACCAACTTCCTTGACCACGCCAGCGATCTCGCCGCCGGGCGAGAACGGCGGCTCGGGCTTGAACTGGTATTTGCCCTGGATGATGAGAGTGTCGGGAAAATTGACGCCAGCGGCCTTGACGCTCACTACGACCTGGCCTTTGCCAGGACGCAGTGACGGGACCTGCTCGATGACGAGCCTGTCTGGTAGTCCCAGCGCCTTACACAGCACAGCTTTCATCAGTAGAAAACCTCATCTACCACGAGGGACACGAAGGAACACGAAGGTGAAGACCTTATCTTCATCAATTCACCACCCGGCGAATTCCTTCCTTCATGTGCAAGACGTTGAAGTTGAGAAGATATTCGAGGTGAAACTTCCCCAGCTTGAGATAGCTTAGCAGCTGGGCAGTATGAATCTCAGCGAGCTTGTCTACCGACTTCACCTCGAGAACAACGGTGCTCTCGATGAGTAGATCGATCCGGTAGCCAGCGTCAAGGCGCACTCCATCGTACTCGATCGGGAGCGTCACTTGCCGCTCCGCCCTCAGTCCCTCTTTGGCGAGCTCGTGAGCCAGACACACCTCGTAAGTACTCTCGAGAAGCCCTGGACCGAGTGCCGTGTGCACCCGCATCGCACACGCAAGGATCGTTTTTCCAATGGCTTCTTCGGGCTCGGGCCTGCTCAGGGGCATGGGTTCTACTTCGTGTTCCTTCGTGCCCTTCGTGGTAAATGAGTTTAGGTACGTTTGGCGAGAAGCTTCTCCACCTCGCGCCAGCCTGCCTCCGCCATCGGCCGCGCGCGCTTGCCCGACTCGATAGCCTTCTGGCTCACGGCCGTGCCCTGCACGACGCGGCCCATGATGCCCTGGACGATCCCTGCCAGGCGGAACATGTTGTAAGCCATGTAGTAGTCCCAGTGCTCGATCCGGGTGCGCCCGGTGCGCCGGCAGTAGGCGGCAACGTATTCTTCTTCGCTCGGGATGCCCAGCGCAGGCAGATCGAGGCCGCCGATGCCGCGGAACTCGCCCGGCGTAAGCCTCCAGTACATGCAGTGGTACGCAAAATCGGCCAGCGGATGGCCGAGCGTGGAGAGCTCCCAGTCGAGCACCGCGAGAATGCGCGGCTCGGTGCGATGGAAGATCACGTTGTCCAGGCGGTAGTCGCCGTGGACGACGCTGGTTTCGTCCTGCGGCGGAATGTGCTGCGGCAGCCACTCGATGAGCTTCTCCATCGCCTCGATCTTCTCCGTTTCCGAGGCACGGTATTGCTTGGTCCAGCGGCTGATCTGCCGCTCGAGATAGTTGCCGGGCTTGCCGTAGTCGTCCAGCCCGATCGCGTGATAGTCGACTTTGTGCAACGCGGCGATCACGCGATTCATCTCGTCGTAGATCGCAGCGCGCTCGGCCGGTTTCATCTTCGGCAGCGACTGATCCCACAGCACGCGCCCATCGACGTATTCCATGACGTAGAAGGCCGTGCCGATGACGCTGTCGTCCATGCACAGCACCCACGACCGGGCGACGGGAATGTTCGCCTGCCGCAGGGCGGTGATGACCCGGTATTCCCGGTCCACGGCGTGCGCCGAGGGCAGCAGCTTCCCGGGCGGCTTGCGCCTCAGCACGTAGCGCCGGGTGGGCGTGATGAGCAGGAAAGTCGGATTCGATTGGCCGCCTTCGAACTGGCCCACCTGCAGCGGCCCCGCAAACCCCTCGATGTTCGCGCTCAGGTACTGCGCGAGCCGCTCGACGTCGAACCGGTGCCTCTCCTGCACCGGCATCGTCCCAATGAACTCCTCGCTCATCCGCGTAGCTCTCCGATCCCGCGCCGAGCATACCATTGCGAATTCCGTGCAGGCAACGAAGCGCACGCATGATCCCCTCCCCCATAACCGCTACAATCGCGACTGCTTGAAACCGGGCAGCGAGATCTCATGCAAGAGCTGAAAGACAAGGTTGCGGTGATCACCGGCGGCGCCAGCGGCCTCGGGCTCGCCATGGCGCGGCGCTTTGCCCGCGAGGGCATGAAGCTCGCGCTCGCCGATATCGAGGAAGAGGCACTGCGGCGCGTCGAGCAGGAATTTCGCAAGGCCAGCATCCCGGTCCTCGCGATCCGCACCGACGTCTCGCGCGGTCACGACGTCGAGCGGCTGGCGGAGAAGACCCTGGCTACCTTCGGCGCAGTGCACGTCGTGTGCAACAACGCCGGCGTCGCGCCCGGCGGTGCCGTGTGGGAAAGCACGGTTGCCGACTGGGAATGGGTGCTCGGTGTCAACGTGTGGGGCGTCATTCACGGCGTGCGCGTGTTCGTCCCGATCATGCTGCG
>DASPUW010000348.1:0-3833 GCA_035622675.1 Burkholderiales bacterium
AGCTGATCGCACAGCTGCGTCACCACATCCAGGCCGAAAGAGCGAATCGACGCGCTGTCGTCGCCCAGGCCCTCGAGCTTGCGGCGGATCCAGCGCGGGATCTCCGCACCGCAAGCGTCGGAGAACCGGGACAGCTGCGAAAAACGGTTGATGGGCATCACGCCGGGGACGATCGGGACCGCGACACCCGCCGCCTGGCATTCCTCCACGAAGGCGAAGTAGGCGTCAGGGTTGTAGAAGTACTGCGTGATCGCCGAGTCGGCGCCGGCCTCGACCTTGCGCTTGAAGTTGGCCAGATCCTCCTGCGCCGAGCGCGCCTGTGGATGGTACTCGGGATACGCGGCCACTTCGATGTGAAACGCAGAGCCGAATTCCTGGCGGATGAACGCGACCAGCTCGCTGGCGAAGCGAAACTCGCCCGCCTCGACCATGCCGGACGGCATGTCCCCGCGCAACGCGACAACGCGTTTGATGCCGGCCTCACGGTAGCGCTGCAGCATCTCGCGCACCGATGCCCGCGTGGAGGCGATGCACGACACATGCGGCGCCGCCTCGTGCCCTTCGGCCTGAATCTCCAGCACGGCATCCATGGTGCGCTCGCGCGTAGAGCCGCCCGCGCCGAACGTCACCGAAAAAAACGCAGGCTTGAGCTGCGCCAACTGGCGGCGCGTGACGCGCAGGTTCTCCACCCCTTCAGCGGTTTGCGGGGGAAAGAACTCGAACGAAAATGTGCGCGCCGGGCGCGGCGCGCGACTGGCTGACACCGGGTTTAGTACCGATAGTGCTCGGGCTTGTAGGGCCCTTCTTTTGCCACTCCGATATAACGCGCCTGCTTGTCCGACAATTCGGTGAGGGTCGCGCCGAGCTTCGTGAGCTGCAGGCGCGCCACCTTCTCGTCAAGGTGCTTGGGCAGCGTGTACACGCCCACCGGATAGCGAGCAGGGTTGGTCCACAGCTCGATCTGCGCGATGACCTGGTTGGCGAACGACGAAGACATGACGTAGCTCGGGTGGCCCGTACCGCAGCCCAGGTTCACCAGCCGGCCTTCCGCCAGCAGGATGATGCGCTTGCCGTCGGGGAATATGACGTGGTCTACCTGCGGCTTGATGTTCTCCCACTTGCAGGCTTTGAGCCCGGCCACGTCGATCTCGTTGTCGAAGTGGCCGATGTTGCACACGATCGCCTCGTTCTTCATGCGCTTCATGTGCGCGAGCGTGATGATGTCGATGTTGCCGGTGGCCGTGACGAAGATGTCCGCCTTGTCGCAGGCGTAATCCATCGTCACAACCCGGTACCCCTCCATCGCCGCCTGCAGCGCGCAGATCGGATCGATTTCGGTGACCCAGACCTGAGCCGACAACGCGCGCAGCGCCTGGGCTGAGCCCTTGCCAACATCGCCATAGCCGGCGACTAGCGCGACCTTCCCGGCGATCATGACGTCCGTGGCGCGCTTGATCCCGTCCACCAGCGACTCGCGGCAGCCATAGAGATTGTCGAATTTCGACTTCGTCACCGAGTCGTTGACGTTGATAGCCGGGAAGCCCAGCTGTTTGTTCTGGGCCATCTGATACAGGCGCTTGACCCCGGTGGTGGTCTCTTCGGTGACGCCCCGAATGTTCGCCTTGATGCGCGAGTAGTACTTCGGGTTGCTGTCCAACCGCCTGCGGATCGCAGTGAACAGCGCGCGCTCCTCGTCGTTAGCCGGGTGAGTGATGCAGGCGGGTTCGGTCTCGGCACGCGTGCCCAGATGCACGAGCAGCGTGGCGTCGCCGCCATCATCCAGAATCATGTTCGGCGTTCCGCCATCCGCCCACTCGAAGATCCGGTGGGTGAATTCCCAATATTCGTCCAGGCTCTCGCCTTTGTAGGCGAACACCGGCGTGCCGCCGACGGCGATTGCGGCGGCGGCGTGATCCTGAGTGGAGTAGATGTTGCAGGAAGCCCAGCGCACATCCGCGCCCAGGGCCTTGAGCGTCTCGATCAGGACCGCGGTCTGGATCGTCATGTGCAGCGAGCCCGCGATGCGTGCGCCGCGCAGCGGTTGCAGCGCGGCGAACTCGTCACGGATCGCCATCAGGCCCGGCATTTCAGTCTGCGCGATGGCGATCTCTTTGCGGCCCCAGTCGGCCAATGACAGATCGGCAACGCGGAAATCACCGGACAGCTTCGGTTGCAATACAGCGCTCATCACGTCCTCCTTTCGATTCGAAAAAAGTTCGTGAGCGCCGTTGCAGAGAGAACCCCTGAGCCTGGCGGGGGCATTGGCATTCAGCCGCCCGTTGCAACGCTCCTCAGGGAAGGGAAATTATAGGCGATGGGATCGCCAGCGCCAACCCCTGGGCCGAGTTGACTTAAATGTTACGCGTGGACCACGCCAGCACCGGCGTCCGCGCGCAGTGCTTCGACCTTGTCCATGTTCTCCCAGCTGAACTCAGGCTCGTCGCGGCCGAAGTGACCATAAGCGGCCGTCTTGCCGTAGATCGGACGCAGCAGGTCGAGCATCTGTACGATGCCGCGCGGCCGCAGATCGAAGTGCTTCTGGATGAGCTGCGCCAGCTTCTCGTCGGGAATTTTCCCGGTGCCGAAGGTTGTGGCCATGATGCTGGTCGGGCGCGCAACACCGATGGCATACGAGATCTGGATCTCGCATTTGCTCGCCAGTCCAGCGGCGACCACGTTCTTGGCGACGTAGCGCGCGGCGTAAGCGCCCGAGCGATCGACCTTGGAGGGATCTTTCCCGGAAAAGGCGCCGCCGCCGTGGTGAGCCGCGCCGCCGTACGTGTCTACGATGATCTTGCGCCCGGTCAAACCGCAGTCGCCCTGCGGCCCGCCGACGACGAAGCGTCCGGTCGGATTGACGAGATAGTTGATCTTGCCCTTGACCAGATTCCTGGGCAGCACCGGGGTGATGATGCTCTCGATGACCGCCTCGCGGATGCGCTCGAGCGGGACATCTGGTGCATGTTGAGTGGATAGCACCACCGTGTCGATCGCGGCGGCCTTGCCGTCGACGTAGCGGATTGTCACCTGCGATTTGGCGTCGGGCCGCAGCCAGGGCAGCCGGCCATCGCGGCGCAACTCGGATTGCCGCTCGACGAGCCGGTGCGCGAGATAGATCGGCAGCGGCATGAACTGCGGCGTCTCGTCGCACGCATAACCGAACATGAGACCCTGGTCGCCCGCTCCCTGGTTGAGCGGGTCGTCCTGCGCCTTGTCCACGCCCTGCTTGATGTCGGGGCTTTGCTTGTCATACGCCACGAGCACCGCGCAGCCTTTGTAATCGATGCCGTACTCGGTGTTGTCGTAGCCGATGCGCTTGATGGTATCGCGCGCCACCTGCTGGAAATCGACCACGGCGTTGGTCGTGATTTCCCCCGCCATCAGCACGAGGCCCGTGTTCACGAGGGTCTCTGCCGCGACTCTGGACGACTTGTCCTGGGCCAGGATGGCGTCCAGCACTGCGTCCGAAATCTGATCTGCAACCTTGTCGGGATGTCCTTCCGACACCGACTCGGAAGTAAAAAGGTATTCGCTCATTCGTAGACAACCATGAAATTGTGCGCGATGGGAAGGATTACAGCATAGCAGATAAGCTCGCCCCGAAACTGTTCGCCGCGGCATTCTCCAACATGGAGGGCGGCCCCGCGTCACCATGCACACCGGTATCATTGAGCGCTGCAAGGAGAATCGCATGGCCGCTCCCGCCCCCGCCGACGACGTGCGCGTGGCACCGCTGCTCGAGGCGGACATTCCCGAGCTCGTCCGGCTCGCGCGCGCGATCTGGTACGCGCACTACCCGAGCATCGTCACAGTCGAGCAGATAGAATACATGC
>DASPUW010000349.1:0-9350 GCA_035622675.1 Burkholderiales bacterium
CTGCGTGGCAGACAGGTCCACACCGGTGAACTGCGCGGCCGGCAGCTCGAGCGCCATTGGAATGAGGTTTCCCCCCGCGGCGCAGCCCAGCTCCAGGACGCGGGAGGTTTCTAGCGCGGGCGTCTCGATCCCCATCAGCCGCGCAAGCGTCGACAGACGATCGGGATGCGTCCCGATCACGGGATAGCTTTCGTAGGGAACTTCGTCGTAACTGCTGGCGGAGGCGAGGGTCATGGCGCGCATGCTAACGAATAAGCATCGCGGCCAACAAGTGCCATGCGTTGAAGCGGCCGCCGGGGCCGGGCGCGCGCTTGACAGGCCGGCGAGCCTGCGCGTATGTTCGTTGCGATACCAGTACACGTCCTTCCGCCGCCCCAGTCGGCGCGGCGGTAAAGGATCGGCAAAGCAAGGGGGAGGATCACATATGCGCACAAGAGCCTGGCTGCGGACGGCGGCCGTGGGTGCATTCGCCTGGTTCGCGCTGGCCGCTGCTGGCGCGGCGCTGGCTGCCGAACCGGTCAAGATCGGCTTCTCGGTTTCACTCACCGGCGGAACGGACGACTACGGCAAGGCCGCCATGATGGGCTTCAAGCTGGCGTTGAAGGAGTACAACGCCAAGGGCGGGTACAAGGGGCAGCCCGTCGAGGCCGTGATCTACGACGACGAGACCAAGCCGGCCAAAGGCGTCGAGAACGTCACCCGTCTCATCACGCGCGACAACGTAGTCGCCATCGTCGGCCCGGTCAACTCTGGCGTGGCGCTCGCCATCATCGACATCGCGCAGAAGCAGCAGATCACGCTGATGGACACCATCGCGACGGCCGAGGACATCATTAAGCGCTACTCGAAGGAGCCGAAGAACTACATCTTCCGCGTTTCGCTCAACGACGGCATTCAGACGTCGTTCATGATCGACTACATCCAGAAGAAGGGACTCAAGAAGATCGGCCTCATGCACGATTCGACGGGGTGGGGCCAAAGCGGTCGCGACACCGCGTTGCGCCTGATGAAAGAGGCCAACATCCCGGTCTCCGCCGGTCCCGAGGTGTTCGACCAGAACGACACCGACATGACGCCTCAGCTCACCAAGATGAAAGAGGCCAACGTCGACTTCATCATCGCGTACTCGCTGGCGCCGGCAGGCGTGCAGATCGCCAAGAGCATGCAGAAGATCGGGATCGCGGTGCCGTGGACCGGCACGTGGGGGCTGCTCGCACCCAATTTCCTCAGGCTGGGGGGCAAGGACCTTACCAACGGCGTGATGGCCGTCACCTCATACACAGTCGACCACAGCGAGAACGCGAAGAAGTTCCACGCCTGGGTGGACAAGGAGTATGCGGCCGACGGCGGCGACTTCTGGCCAGTCGCCACTGCCCAGACGTACGACGGGACGCGGCTCGTGCTGCGCGCGCTCGACAAGGTCGCGCCCGATCCCGCGCGGCTGGATGATCGCGCCTACATGAAAGAGGTGCGGCAGAAGATGCGCGACGCCGTCGAGAGTATCGACGACTTCACCACGGCCGTGACCAAGATGAAGCCGCGCCCGTTCGCCCCGGACAATCACGAATCGCTGGGGCGCGACAGCGGCTTCCTCGCGATCTGGCGTGACGGCAAGGTGGTCCGCGCCCAGTAAGCTCACGCGCTGCCGCCACCAGGTGCGCGCTTCGCTCTCCGCTCCCGACGCCGCGCCGAGGTAGCCGTGTTCGTCAAAATCTGGCAGGCCCTGGTGAGCGGGCTCTCGGTCGGCAGCATCTACGCGCTGATCGCCCAGGGCTACTACGTCACCTACATCACCACCGGCGCGCTCAACTTCGGTCAGGGCGAGTTCCTGATGATCGGCGCGCTGTTCGGGGTCACCTGCTACATCACGCTCGGTCTACCCTACGCCGTCGCCGTGGTGGCCTCCGTGGTGCTGCTGAGCGCGATGGGTGCGGGCCTCGAGCGCATCGCCATCCGCACCACCCTTCGACACGCGCTGTCCCTGTCCTGGGTGCTCAGCACGGTCGCCGTCAGCATCATCGTGCGCAACGCAGCAGTCCAGATCTGGGGCCCGGAACAGGTCAAATTTCCCTCGCCCTTCGGCGACAAGGTTCTGCGCATCGGCGAGGCGGGAATCTTTCCTCAGGAACTGTTCATCATCTTCGGCTCGATCGGCACCGTGCTGCTCGTCCAGTTCTTCCTCAAGCGCGCCGTGCTGGGCAAGGCGCTCACGGCGGTCGCCCACAACCGTAGAGCTGCTGCCGTCATGGGCATCGACGTCCAGCGCATGGTAGTGCTGGCCTTCGTGCTGTCATCGGCGCTAGCGGGTTTGGGCGGCGTGCTGATCGCGCCGATCACCTTCGCCTGGGCATACATGGGGACGGTCCCTGGCATCAAGGCTTTCGCCGCCGCAATCATAGGCGGCCTGGAGAACCCGATCGGGATCCTGATCGGCGGTCTGGCGGTGGGCGTGCTGGAGCAGTTCTTCGGGATCATCAACTCCAACTTGAAGGAAGGCATCACGTTCCTGTTCGTGCTGCTGATCCTCGCCGTGCGTCCGACGGGGCTGATGGGGCGCAAAGAGATCGAGAAAGTCTAGAACCTATCTCATAATCGTTCACGTGTGCGATGGAGACGATTTTCGATGACCGGCTAGGCGAGAGCGACGACGTTTGGCCGGCCCAAACGAGAAGCGAGCAACAACGCCGGGCGCGAAAACTCGTCCCATCCCTTCGGGTTGCGGCCAGAACGGGCGTCCGCTGCGTTACTCGGCTGGTCAATAGCCTGGGTATTGACTGCACCTCGCGCCTTGCGGCCATCCCGTTCTGGCCACAACGCATCACGCGACCGATTATGAGATAGGTTCTAGATGCGCCTTCCCCTGTTTGCCAATACCGGGCCGCGCGACTGGGCCCGCTTCGCCGCGGCAGCCATCGTCATCCTCGCGCTGCCGCTGGTGCTGCACGACCCGTTCTTCGTTCTCGTGATGCAGTCGCTCGCCTACCTGTTCATCGTGTCGCTAGGCCTCGACATTCTGGTCGGATGGACCGGGCAGATCTCGCTCGGCCACGCCGGCCTGTACGCGATCGGCGCTTACACGTCGGCGCTGCTGGCGACGCGTGCGGGCTGGCCGTTCTGGGTGAGCGCGCCGCTCGGCGTAGCGGTCGCCGGGGTCGCGGGCGCGCTGCTCGCCATCCCGTCGTTGCGCGCGAAAGGCCCGTACCTGGCGATGGTTACGCTCGCCTTCGGCTTCATGATGGAAGTGACGACGAACCGCTGGCAAAGCCTCACCAACGGACCCATGGGCATCTCGGCCATCCCTGCTCCGACGTTGCCCAGCGGCGAAGAAATGACGCCGACACAGTATTTCTGGCTCATCGCTGGCGTGGCACTCCTGTGCCAGCTGCTCGCCAACAACCTGCTGCGCTCGCGCGTCGGGCGCACGCTGCTCGCCCTGCGCGGCAGCGAGATTGCAGCGCAGAGCGTGGGCGTCAACGTGTACCGCTGGAAGGTGCTGGCTTTCGTGATCAGCTCGGTTTACGCCGGGCTGGGCGGCGTGTTCTTCGCTCACCAGAATGGCTTCATCAACAGTGACACGTTTGTCTTCGCACTGTCGGTTTCATTTCTCACGTCCGTGCTGATGGGCGGCAGCGGCACGCTGTACGGACCGCTCGTGGGCAGCATCATCCTCAACCTGATTCCCACGGTGTTTGCGAGGTTGCACGAATACCACCTCTACATCTACGGTGGAATTATCCTGATAACGATCATCTTCTTGCCCGACGGGATCGTCGGCAGCGTCCTCAAGCTGCCAGTGGTGCGCCGCTGGCGCCGTCCGCCGGCGCGGATCGAGCCGGAACCCGGGGGGCTCGCGCTCAGTCAGGCGCAGAACACCCGCGAACCAGTGATTGAAGCGCGCAACCTCATCCGCGACTTCGGCGGCATCAGGGCGCTGAACCGCGTCAACATCGCCGTGCAGCCTGGCGTCGTGCACGGCCTCATCGGTCCCAACGGCTCGGGCAAGAGCACTTTCGTGAACGTGCTGACTGGACTGTATCCGCCGAGCAGCGGCGAAATCCTGCTGGGCGGGAGAGTCCTGGGGCGCGTACGGCCGTATCAGATGGCGAAGCTCGGTGTCACACGCACGTTTCAGAGCATCCGCCTGTTCGGCGAGCTGTCGGTGCTGGATCACGTGATGGTCGGATTTCACCTGCACCTGCGGGCCGGTGTATGGCGGCACCTGCTGCAGACGGCAGCGGCCGTGCAGGAGGAGGAGCAGTTCCGGCGCAAGGCCATGACACTGCTCCAGTTCGTCGGCATCGCCGAACGGGCGCACGAGATCGCGAGCAATCTGCCGTACGGCCAGCAGCGTCTGCTGGAAATCGCGCGAGCGCTCGCGGTCCGACCCCGGCTGCTGCTGCTCGACGAGCCCGCCGCCGGTGTCAATCCGACCGAGATCCAGCGCCTCGCGAAGATCATTCGCGACATCCGCGACGCCGGCGTGACGCAGGTCGTCATCGAGCATCACATGGAGCTGATCATGGGCATCTCCGACGTGGTGTCGGTGCTCGACTTCGGCGAGAAGATCGCCCAGGGAACGACAGCGGAGGTGCAGCGCGACCCGAAGGTGATCGAAGCCTATCTCGGCACTGGCCTGGAGACGGCGCATGCTTGAGGTTCGCGGGCTGCGGGTGGAGTATGGCCACGTGCAGGCGCTGCGCGGCATCGACCTGGAAGCGCGCGAGCGCGAGATCACTGCGATCATCGGGTCCAATGGCGCCGGCAAGACTTCTACGCTCATGGCCGTCTCGGGGCTGGCGCCGATCACCGGCGGCGAAGTGCGGCTGAACGGGGAAGCCATCACGCGCACACCCGCGCACCGCGTCACGGCGCTCGGCATCAGCCAGATCCTCGAGGGCCGCCAGCTGTTCGCCGACCAGAGCGTCGAAGACAACCTGCTGCTCGGTGCTTACAGCCGCCTGCGTGGCAACCGGGCGCGCGTAGCCGAGCTGATGGAGCGTGAGATGGATCGCTTCCCCATCCTGCGCAAGCGACGGCGCCAGCTCGCGGGCACGCTGTCCGGCGGCGAGCAGCAGATGCTGGCCATCGCGCGCGGGCTGATGTCTGAGCCCAAGCTGATCCTCATGGATGAGCCGTCGATGGGGCTGGCGCCGCTCGTTGTGCTCGAGATCGCGCGCACCATCCGCGCTTTGCGCGACGAGGGCGTGACGATCATACTGGTCGAGCAGATGGCGACCGTCGCGCTCGAGCTCGCCGATCGCGCCTACGTGCTGGAGAACGGGCGCGTGACCTTGTCCGGACCTGCGCGCGAGGTGGCTCAGAACCCGGAGGTCAAGCGCGCGTATCTAGGGGCGTGAAGAAAGTGTTTCTCCCCGCCTCTCACGAGGCGGGGTGGCGCGGGCCCTCACCCTACCCTCTCCCGCAAGGGGAGAGGGACAGGTTGGTCCGCTGCACCGGGGCGGTGTGGGGTAACTAAAACAACGGGGGAGGCATGAAGAACCTAGCTGTCGTTGCAATGATTGGTCTTGCGGCCGTGCTTGGCGGCCGAGCAATAGGAGACACGACGAACGCTCCGCCGCCGTGGGCGTTTGCCGTGAACCCGCCGGGCGGACAGCCTCCGCAAGACGACGGCACCCTGAAGCATGTTCCCAACAGCGACGCCGCCTTCACGATCACCCAGATCCGCGATTTGTACAACGTACCCGACTGGCATCCTGATAACCACCCGCCGATGCCGGGGCCGGTCCAGCACGGACCGAGACAGGGGGTGTTTGCATGCGGCTTCTGCCATCTGCCCAACGGCCTCGGCCGGCCGGAGAACTCGGGCCTCGCCGGTCTGCCCGCGGCGTACATCGTGCAGCAATTGGCGGACTTCAAGAGCGGCGCGCGGAAGACATCGGAGCCGGCGAGCTTGCCGGTCGCGCTGATGGTCAGTGTGGCAAAAGGAGCAACTGACGAAGAAGTGAGAACTGCCGCGGAATATTTTTCCTCTCTCAAGCCCACGCAGTGGATTCGAGTGGTCGAGACAGACAATGTCCCCAAGACGAAGGTCGCGGGTTGGATGCTGGTGGCAGTGCAGCCGGAGGCGAGCGAGCTGATTGGTCAGCGCATCATCGAAATGCCCGAGAATCTGGAGCGCACGGAGCTGCGTGATTCGGCTTCTGGGTTCATCGCGTATGTTCCGGTCGGGAGCATCAAGCGAGGCGAAGCACTCGTGACGACCGGCGCAGGCAAGACGACGCCATGCGCGATCTGCCACGGCTCGGATCTGCGCGGCCTTGGACCGGTCCCGTCGCTGGCCGGCCGCTCTCCCAGCTACATCGTGCGCCAGCTCTACGACATGCAGCATGGCGTGCGCAACGGCTCGTGGTCGGAGCTGATGAAGGGAGTCGTCGCGAAGCTGAGTGAAGACGACCTAGTGTCGATCGCGGCCTACACCGCTTCGCGCGCGCCTTAAGGTGTCTCTCCCCGCCTCTCACGAGGCGGGGTGTCGCTGAAGGCGACGGGGTGGTGTGGGGTAGGCAGCCGCTTGCTTGGGCAGGCTCCCACCACCCCGTCACGCTCCGCGTGCCACCCCTCCTCCGGAGGGAGGGGAGAATTACACCTCCCCGCCTCTCACGAGGCGCGGTGGCACCGGGCCCTCACCCTACCCTCTCCCGCAAGGGGAGAGGGACTTTTGGGTCTGCTCTGACGGGGCGGTGCGGGGTGATCTCACCGAACGCCCACCGCCTCACCGATCGTAGGGCCAATGTCAGCGTGGATGACGAGATCGGCGATCGCGTCCTGCTCGGTGGGTTCGCGATTGACGACTACCAGCTTCGCACTGTTCATCTTGGCCATGCGTGGCAGATTCGCAGCGGGATAGACCACGAGCGAAGAGCCCAACACGACGAACAGGTCGCAGCCGAGCGTCTCGCGTTCCGCCCGCTCCACCGCACGCACTGGCATTCTCTGGCCGAAGGAGATCGTCGCTGTCTTGACGATGCCGCCGCAGCCCGTGCACAGCGGCAGCGTTTGGTCCGCCTCGAATGCAGCAAGGATTGGCCCCAGCTCGTGGCGCAGGCCGCAGTCGAGGCAGGCGGCGTATGTGCTGTTGCCATGCAGCTCGACCAGCTTGTCGTCGGGCACGCCTGAGCGCTGATGCAGCCCGTCGATGTTCTGTGTGATCACGCAGGCGCACACGCCTCGTCGCACGAGCTCAGCTATCGCTCGATGTCCGCGGTTGGGTAGCGCCGCCCTCATGGGTACGTCCGTGGCGAGCTTGCGTCGCCACGCCTCGCGACGCATCTCCTCCGACGAGAGGAAGTCCTGAAACTCGATCGGCGGCATGCGCGACCAGATGCCGCCGGGACTGCGAAAGTCGGGGATGCCGGACTCCGTGCTGATGCCGGCTCCGGTGAAGCAGACCGCGCGCCGGGCAGAGCCAATCAGCTCCGCAAGTTGAGTGATGGCGGCGCTCATCGCCCGTTCACCGACCAATGCGGCGGATCAGCCTCCGCCGCGGCGAGATGGACGACCCCATAGTCCGCGCCTACCTGCATCAACTCGGCGTTGATCCCAGAGCGGGGCCTCGATCGGATCTTCACTTTACGCCCCGACGCAGTCTCGATCGCGAGCTCGCCGTCCCAGGCGATAACCATGTCGATCGCCAGCCCGTCGATGTGCAGAGAGGAGAGGCTCGGCGGCACGCCCAGATCGACGATGTCGTACCCGTGCACCATCTGCCGTGCAGCAGCGCAGCTCTTAGAGCGGCTGGGGCGCCCGCGCCTGTCGAGGTGCAGCCAGTCGATGTTGATCCTCGCCCCTTCGGGTACGGCCGGCTCGAACGCCGGCACCTGATGGGGAACGACGCGGCGACGCGCGACGCTCCACGCGTAGTGCATCAGATAGGCGCGTTCCCGCGGCCGGCGCGTCGCTGTGATGGTGACCTGCACGCCAGCATCGTACAACGCATCCAGAAAGCGCCGAACGCAGTCTCGAAATCCCGGCTCGAGATCCTCGACGTCGGTGCTGGTCGGAAAGCGCTCGACCCAGATTGGCCCGCTCAACTCCATCGACTGTTTCCTTGGCAGCAGAAAGCTTTGGTGATCGCGTCCAGCGCTGCGGCGAATAGTAAGCAAGAACGGCCCTTGGTGTGTATCGCATGCAAAGCAGGCGTAGACTTGGGCGCCTCGAAGGCAGCAACAAATCCCACCAGAGGAGGACCGTCATGCAAGCAATCCGCATTGACCGCAGCAAGCCCCTGGCCGCCGAGCCCCACACCGGGCACAACCGCTACCACCCCGACATCGATCCCGTGCTCGAGGTGTCCGAAGGCGAGGAGGTGGTCCTGGAGACACGTGATGCGCTTGACGGTCATCTCGGCCCCAACACCACCGTCGCTGACTTCGCGAGCCTGAACGCAGGTGCGATCCACCCGCTCACCGGACCGGTCTTCGTGAAAGGGGTCAAGCCTGGCGACGTGCTCGAGATTGAGTTCATCGATATCACGCCTCAGCCCACGGCCTTCAGCTGCATCATTCCGGGCTTCGGTTTCCTGCGCGATGTCATGACCGAACCTTTCCTCGTGCACTGGAGAATCAAGGATGGTTGGGCGACGTCAGCACAGATTCCCGGCGTTCGTATCCCAGGCGCGCCCTTCATGGGCGTGTCGGCGGTCGCTCCCTCGGCCGAGAAGTTGAAGGAATGGACCGCACGCGAGCAGCGATTGCTGGAGCGCGGGGGCATGGTATTTCCTCCCGATCCAGCCGGCGCGGTGCCGGGCGGTGCATGCGGACTCGCGGGCCTGCGCACGCTGCCGCCGCGCGAGAACGGCGGCAATTTCGACGTCAAGCAATTGACCAAGGGCGCGAAGTTGTTCTTGCCGGTCTTCAACAAGGGCGCGCTGTTCTCGACCGGCGACGGGCATTTCGCGCAAGGCGACGGCGAGGTCTGCGTCACCGCGGTCGAGATGGGCGCGACTGCCGTGGTGCGCTTTAAGGTCCACAAGGGCCTCGCCGCCAAGCGCACCTTTGCCGGCCCGGTCTTTGCGCATCCCGGCTATTTCCAGGATCCGAAATTCGCCGCGCCGCAGAATTTCATCGCCGTCATGGGCATGCCGATCAACGCCAAGGGCGAGATCGAGAGCGAAAATCTCACGCTCGCGGCGCGCAATGCCGTACTCAACATGATCGACTTGTTGCAGGAGCGCGGCTATTCGCGCGAGCAGGCCTACATCATCTGCAGCGTCGCCGCCGACCTGCGCGTCAGCAACGTCGTCGACGCCCCGAACTTCGTCGTGAGCGCGCTCGTCTCGGAAGACATTTTCGGCTGAGTTCGTCCCGTCCATCGTCATGCCCGGGCTTGACCCG
>DASPUW010000350.1:0-16578 GCA_035622675.1 Burkholderiales bacterium
CGACTACGTGATGCCCGATGTGCAACGCATCGGCGGCGTCACCGGCTGGTTGCGCGCAGCGGCGCTCGCCCAGGCTCACGACATCGAAATGTCGAGCCATCTGTTCCCCGAGTACAGCTGCCACCTGCTCGCGGTCACCCCAACCTGCCACTGGCTGGAATACGTGGACTGGGCCGCACCGGTGCTGGTCGAGCCGGTGCAGGTCAGGGATGGGAATGTGCTCATCCCCGACCGCCCCGGCTCGGGGATCACCTGGAACGAGGACGCGGTGCGGCGCTATGCAGCGTGAAGCCTCAGTGCGGTTTCGGGTTATCGCACGCAGACAGCACAGGCACCCAGCCGTTACACGGCGCCTCGATCGGTAATCGATCTGTAAGCCCCTAACTACTAGGCTTGCAGCGGCGAGCAGCAGTGCCTCGCTTGCACGCATGCTGAGCATTGGATTCCCCGAAATCCGGGCTGCGCTCGGGGAGAGTGGAGGCAAATTCTGCGGCCCAACATCGATTCGAGGGAGGAGCGATGAGAAGCACGAAGCTGGTTGCGTACGCGGCCGCGGTAGGTGCCGGCCTGTTGCTGGCTGGAGGGGCGCAGGCCGAGGATGTCAAGGTGACGGGAGAATTCGGCTGGTTTGGCGTGGGCAAAGCCTACGAGATGGAGAAGGGCCACTACTTCTGGGTCGGTGAGTTCAGCGGCACTTTTTTCAACGACAAAGGAGAAGGCAGTACGTTCCACCGGGCCGGGGTGAAATGCCCCGGCTGGCTCGATATGGACTTCAACACCAAGCGCAGCCAAGGCGGCGGCACCTGCATCATCACCGAGCTCGATGGCAGCCAGGCATTCTTGACTTGGCGCAACAGTGGTGCACCAGGACCTGGCGGACGGGGCCCCGGAACCTTCGAATACACCGGCGGCAGCGGCAAGTACAAGAGCATTACCGGGAACAACACCTTTGTCGGAGTGACGCAAGTCAACTGGCAGGACGGCACGGCGAGCGGCTACGCGATCTGGAATCGATAGAGTCGCGCACGCTTTCCGTTCGGTAACGCCGAAGTCAAAGCACCGAATCAGCCTCGAGGAGGGCGCGCCGCCGCGCGATGCAGGCAGTACTCGCGCCCTCCTTTTTCTCGCGTCGAGCAGCCGCGCTTGTCCGGGTCACTGCTTTCCGCATGCGCCATCAGCGCCACACGGCGTTGGTCTGCCGACTGTCGTCGTTGATGTCATACTCGGCGCGCAAACATTATCACTGCCGTGTTGTTCGTTGCGGAGCATGATTACAGGCATCCAGGCGCTGCGCCGCCTTCAAGCGGGAAACCGGCGATTCATCGAGAACGCAACGACGGCGACGGGACCCATGAGCGAGGCCCAGCGACTTGCCCTCCTCGATCGGCAGGAGCCTTTCGCCATCGTGCTGGGCTGCTCGGACTCGCGTGTTCCAGCCGAGCTGATATTCGACCAGGGCTTCGGCGACCTGTTTGTCATCCGCGTCGCAGGAAACATCGTCGCCCCTTCGCAAGTGGGGAGTGTCGAGTTTGCGGCGGCGAGGTTCGGCACGCGCCTGGTCGTTGTCATGGGACATTCGCAGTGCGGCGTGGTCACCGCGACGCTCGAGGAGCTGATGGGCAAGACCACCAATCAGACGCACAACCTGCGATCCATCGTGGAGCGCGTGCGTCCATCCGTCGAAACCGTGCTGTCCCTCAGCCGAGACCGCGATCCGGGCAGAGTGATCCAGGACGCGGTGCGGGCAAACGTTCGCGCATCGACGAATCACCTCCGTCACGGCTCCGCGCTGCTGGAATGGATGATCGAGAACGACGGGCTGATCGTGGTCGGAGCCGAGTATTCTCTGGAGACGGGAAAAGTCGATTTCTTCGACGGGGCTCCCGATCCGGGCTGACCAACAAAGGAGCTCGCCATGGAGCCGCGTACTTCTCAAATCGCCGTGCGCGCAGTTGATGTCCCGCCGCGAGCCAGAGCTACCAACTATCCGGAGCCATTCGCCTCGCGCGTAGCGGGCCGGGAGAAGCGTGTGCTCGGCGATCTGTTCCATCTAACCAACTTCGGAGTCAACCTCACGCGGCTCAAACCCGGTGCGGTGTCATCGATCCGGCATGCTCACTCCAGGCAGGACGAGTTCGTCTACATCCGGGAGGGGCATCCCGTTCTGATCACGAACGCGGGCGAAACCCAGCTTGAGGCCGGAATGTGCGCCGGATTCCGCGCCGGAACGGGCGATGCGCATCACCTGGTCAACCGCAGCGAGGAAGACGTGGTATATCTGGAAATTGGAGACCGAACTAAAGGCGACGAGTCCGTCTATCCAGACGACGACCTGCGTGTGACGCGTACGGCTGACGGCAACTGGTCGTACACGCGGAAGGACGGGAGCGCGTACTGAGCGTCAGTGCGAGCGTGGCAAAGTAATAAATCACCTCTCAATGGGAAGCGATATGAACCGGATGGTAAACGTGGGCGTGGCGGCAAGGATTGGAACCTACAGCGACGCCGTTGAGACCGCGCCCGGGAAGCGCGTCCTGTACACCTCCGGCACGCCCGGCCTCAGCGCGGAGACCGGGCAGCTCCCCGAGGGCTTCGCTGAGCAGGCCGACCTGGCGTGGAGAAATATCAAGTCGATTCTGGCCGAGGCGGGGATGGGCGTCGAGGACATCGTCAAGCTGACTCAGTACCTGATTCGCCGCGACGATCTTGCGGCGTACCGCGACATCCGCTCGCGCCACCTCGGCGCGTGCCGGCCAGCCTCGATGCTCAGCTTTGTCCCGGGGCTGGTCTGGCCGAACATGCTCATCGAGCTGGAAGTCGTGGCGGCGAGGTAATTTCCTCACGCCCATCCCTCCTCTCGCCGCAGCCCTCCGATCAAGTCCGGGTCAGGCTCTCTCCCGCAAGGAGAGAGGGGATTTATCCACGCGGCTGCGCCGATCTGAGAGAATAGGATGCGCCGGGCCGCCCGGCCTGGATCAAAGCCCTGGGAAGAGAGGAAAGCAATGGCTTTAGCTGCCGCGAGCACGCAGTCGGCGATCGACGAGCTGCGCGCTGTGCTCGGTGACCGCGTTTCGACCAGCACAGGAGTACGCGATCATCACGCCAAGGACGAGTCCTGGCATCACCCGCACCGCCCTGACGCAGTCGTGTTCCCGGACACCACGGAAGAGGTGTCGGACATCGTGCAGATCTGTGCGCGGCACCGCACGCCGGTGATCGCCTACGGCACCGGCACCTCATTGGAAGGCAACGTGATCCCACATCAGGGCGGGGTAGTCATCGACCTGATGAACATGAACCAGGTGCTGAGCGTTAATGCGGAAGACCTAGACGCCACCGTGCAGGCGCGCGTGACGCGCAAACAGCTCAACGACTACGTGCGCGATCAGGGTCTGTTCTTCCCGATCGATCCGGGCGCCGATGCTTCGCTCGGCGGCATGGCGGCCACGCGCGCCTCCGGCACCAATGCCGTCCGCTACGGCACCATGCGCGAGAACGTGCTGGGGCTGACAGTCGTGCTGGCTGACGGACGCATCATCCGCACCTCGCGCCGGGCGCGCAAATCCGCGGCCGGCTACGACCTCACCCGCCTCTTCGTCGGCAGCGAGGGCACGCTCGGCATCATCACAGAAGTCACGCTGCGCCTGTACGGGATTCCCGAGGCGATGGCGGCGGCGGTGTGCTCGTTCGAGACCCTGGAAGGGGCGGTCAACACCGTGATCCAGACTATCCAGCTCGGCATTCCAGTGGCGCGCATCGAGCTGCTGGACGAGGTCCAGATGGACTCCGTGAACCGGTTCTCCAAGCTGAGCTATCCGGTGAAGGACACGCTGTTCATCGAATTTCACGGCACGCAAGCCGGCGTCAAGGAGCAGGCCGAGCTGGTGCAATCCATCGCGGGCGAGCACGGCGGCGGCGAGTTCAAGTGGGCTACGCGTCAGGAGGAGCGCTCCCACCTGTGGCAAGCGCGCCACGACGTCACCTATGCCAACAAAGCGCTGCGCCCGGGCTGCGAGATCTGGGCCACCGATGTGTGCGTGCCGATCTCGCGCCTCGCCGAATGCATTCTCGAGACGAAGAAAGATCTCAAGCAGAGCTTTCTCACGGCCCCGCTGGTGGGACATGTCGGGGACGGCAACTTCCACCTGGGATTCCTCATCGACCGGAACAACCCCGCCGAGCTGGCTGAAGCTGAGCGCCTGAATGAGCGGCTGGTGATGCGCGCGCTCGCGATGGACGGCACGTGCACGGGCGAGCACGGAGTGGGCCTGGGCAAGCAGAAATTTCTCATCGCGGAGCACGGCGAAGCGGTGAGCGTGATGCGCAAGGTGAAGCAGGCGCTCGACCCGCTGAACATTCTCAACCCCGGGAAGATCTTTCCGCTCTAGGTTTCCCGCTCCCCCCACGCTCGCCCTCCCGGGCGCTCGGGAGAGAGTAAGTTCAGATCGACTCGAGGAATTTGAGCAGCGCCGCGCGGTCGGCTTTCGGCATGTTGCGGAAGATCTCGCGCGCGGGCTCGGCCTCGCCACCGTGCCACAGGATGGCTTCCGTCGCGTTGCGTGCGCGGCCGTCGTGCAGCAGCACGGTGCTGCCGTTCACCGCCTGAGACAGCCCAAGACCCCACAAGGCGGGCGTGCGCCAGTCGCGCGGACCGGCGCGGAAATCCGGACGGCCATCGGCGAGCGCCTCGCCCATATCGTGCAGCAGCAGATCGGTGTAGGCGTGAAACGTCTGGTTCGCCAACTGCGGCAGCGGCGTGAATTGAGGCGCCGTTTTCATCTCGGGCACATGGCACAGCGCGCACTGCGCCTGCGAGAACAGACGTTCGCCGCGCTGCACCTGCGGATCGTGCATGTTGCGACGCGCCGGTACGGCCAGGCCGCGCAGCCAGAACTCCAGCGCGTCGAGCTCGTGGTTGACCATCTCCGGAACATTGCCCGGCAGCTCCTGGCGGCATAGCTCCTGCACCGGCGGACAGTTCTGGTCCGGGAACAGATTCGAGCTCACGCCCATGTCCCCGATCGCAGCGGCCGCGGACTGCTGCTTGAGGCTGTGCTGGTTCGCCTTCCAGCCGTAGCGTCCGATCGCAACGCGCCGATCGATGGCATCCCACACGTAGTTCGCGTGCCCGTTGACGCCCTGCTCCTTCTGCCGCCGCGCCAGCGCGAGAATAGTGTCCTCGGGCACGGCGTCGAGGAGACCGAGCCCGACCAGAGGCTGCGCGATCCGCAGCGAGAACATGACGTCCGAGCCGAGCGGGCCGAAGTTCAGTCCTTCGATCCGCAGCCGTGGCTCGCGCAGCACCACGCGCTCGCCGTCAGCGAAGGTAACCGGCCGCTCCTCCCAGTCGACGTAAAGCTCGGCCTCGGCCGGAATCGGCTCGCGCGAATAGTAGAAATCGATGCTCTGTCCCTGGAGCGCGCGATTCTGGAGCTGGTCGCCGTAGTTCGGGTGCGGCTTCGGGCCGCCATGCTCATCCTCGCCGGGAATCGAGAGGCGAACGAGAACGGAGAGCAATTGCTCGTCGCGCCGCTCGGGAAGTTTGCCGCGCCCGTCTCTGACGTGACACTCCGAGCACTGGGTCGCGTTGAAGGTCGGCCCGAGTCCCCAGTCGCCATTGAGCGAGACGACGGCCGCCCATTTGCGGTTGAACACATTGCGCCCGACCATGAAGGCCTGGCGCTGTTTTGGCGTAAGCACAGGCGCGGGTTCGGTGAAGGCCGTGTGGTCGAAGCGGTTGATGGTGAAAATGCCGGCGGACAGGGCTGCGTCCGTTTGAGCGTCTCCGTCGGCCAGCGCAGCCATCGCGAGCGCGGCGAGTGCCGTACTGATGGAGAAGGCTAGTACGATCGGGTTATACATTCTTGAGTCGCCTACCCCTCACCCCAAGCGCGGGTCGCGGGAGAAGGGTCTGGCTGCGAGTGTAACCCAAGCTCAAAGAAGTTCAGAGCTTGCTTGGCGCATGAGGCTGTCAGCCAAGCGGCAGCATTGTCCAGCAGGCGGCCTTGGACTAGGATGCGCACAGCGGTCGATCCAGTGAAGGGAGGCAGCGATGGCGGAACAGAAGAATCCCTATGCCGCACCCTCCGCGCCGGTTGCGGACTTTCATCCTCCTCAGGACAGGGGAACATTCATCAAAGAGGGCGTGGTGGTCCCGGCGCGCCGCGGCTGGGACTGGTGGCGCCGCGGCTTTGCCATCTTCCGCGCCGCTCCCTGGATGTGGGCGCTTATCGTCTTGGTTCTGGGAGGCGTGTTCCTCCTCGTCGTAGCGGTCGCAGGTGCACTTAGCGCGGCGATCGTGCGCTCACCCGCGGGTGTCTTCCTGCTCGTCTTGCTGGCAGTCATCGTGATGAACATCGTGTACCCGATCATCTCGGGCGGCTTGATGCTCGCCGCACGCGCAGCCGATGAAGGTGACAAGCCTACCGTGGCGCATGTCTTCGCGGGGTTCAGCCAGGCCGGCGGCACGCTTGCGGCGGTCGGCGTCCTGCTCCTGGTGGGCTATATCGTGATCGCCGCGATTCAATTCATGCTGTTCGGCATTGGATTCTCGAAGGGGATGGCTGGAAACCCCGCCACGATGATGCAGCAGAGCGTACTGGCATCCTTGGTTTCTCTCGCCCTCAGCGTTCCCCTGGCGATGGCATTCTGGTTCGCATCATCACTGGTCGTGTTCAACGGCCTGTCCGCGATCGAGGCGATACGCGCCAGCTTCCTCGGCTGCCTGAAGAATGTCGTGCCGTTCCTGATCTATGGCCTGGTGGGGCTCGCCTTGGGCATCGTGCTCGCCCTCGTGCTTGGAGCTCTCATCTTTGCGACGCGCGGCCTGGCCGCCATCCTGATGTTCGTGCTCGCGTTCGCGATCCTGCCCATCATCCTCGGGACGATCTACGCCGGGTACCGCGATATCTACACCACGCAGCGGAGCTAACTTTGCTGGCACGGGGCGCCGGAGCGCACCCGCCGCTATGCTCGACACCGCGCGCGAGATTCCAACACCCGAAGGCATCGAGCTGAGCCTGCGCCTCGCAGGCCCGGTAGCGCGGGCGCTTGCCTGGATGATCGACCTCGTAGTGCGCTTGACTGCATTCGGGATTCTCAGCATTCCCGTGAGCCTTCTGGGCGGCATAGGCGCCGGCATCTCGTTCATCCTCTGGTTCGGGCTCGAATGGTTCTATCCGACCTTGTTCGAGGTGTACGGCAGCGGCGCGACACCCGGGAAGCGCGCGCTAGGCCTCATCGTGCTGCATCGCGACGGTACGCCGGTGGGGCTGCCCGCGTCGCTCACGCGCAACCTTCTGCGCGCAGTCGACTTCTTACCCCTGCTGTACGGTTTTGGACTGTTGAGCGTCGTGCTGAGCCGCGACTTCCAGCGTCTGGGCGACATTGCGGGCGGCACGTTGGTGGTATATCGCGAGGCGAGTACTCAGCACGGTGCGATTCCTGCGGCGCCACCGCTGCCGCCAGCGATGCTGCTCAGCCCTTTGGAGCAGCGCACGCTGCTCGATCTCGCCGCGCGCAGCCAAACGCTCACGTCCGAGCGTGCTCAGGAGCTCGCGGCGCTGGCGCCGCGCCTGACCGGCGCCACGGGTGACACCGCCGCGCTCGCTCGGGTCTTGTCGATCGCAAACTATCTCATCGGACGCCGCGCTTAGACACATGAAGCAACAGGCCTTCGAGGCGCACTACGAAGTGCGCTGGATCGAGTTTGCCGACTGGCTCAAGCGCTCGGGCGAGAAGCGTAATAAAGGCAGCCACGGCGGGCTCGCCCTCGAAGCGATGGACGTGCCCGCGCGCTACCGCGAACTCTGTCAGCATCTTGCCCTGGCGCGCGATCGCCAATACAGCGCCGACCTGATCGAGCGCCTCAGCAATCTGGCGCTGGCCGGGCACCAGGCGCTGTATGGGGCGCACACGCGCGGGCTCGAGCGCGTATGGCAGTTTCTGCGCACCGGGTTCCCTCGCGCCGTGCGGCGCGAGGTACGCTTCGTGGCGCTGGCGGCGCTTCTGTTTTTCGGACCGCTGCTCACTTTGACCTTCGCCGTGCCGCGCCACCCCGAGTTTGCCTACGTTGTGGTGCCGGCCAGAATGCTCGACTCGGTGCAGGAGATGTACGGCGAGGCCACCAAGGCGCTGGGCCGCAAGCGCGAGGCCGACACCGACGTCGCCATGTTCGGCTTCTACATCTTCAACAACGTGCGCATCGGCTTCCAGACGTTCGCCGGCGGCCTGGCATTCGGCCTGGGCGCGATCTTCTACCTGCTGTACAACGGCGTCTTCATCGGCGCCATCACCGGCCACATCATCCACTCCGGGCTCGCAGTCAATTTTTTCTCTTTCACATCGGGGCACAGCGCCTTCGAGCTCGGCGCCATCTGCCTGTCGGGTGCGGCCGGCCTGAAGCTTGGATTCGCACTGCTCGCCCCAGGTCGGCTGCGCCGTGCCGCTGCGCTCCGCGCTGCCGCGGCTCAGGCCGTCCCGCTGGTCGTGGGGCTGGCGGGAATGCTGTTGATCGCCGCCGGGATCGAGGCGTTCTGGTCGCCGCGCACGTTTCTGCCGCCGGTGGCCAAGTACGCTGTGGGTGCGATGCTGTGGCTGCTTCTGCTGCTGTATTTCGCCTTCGCGGGGCGCGAACGTGCGAATTGACCAGCTGTCGGTCGTGTTGCGCCAGCGCAACCCGTGGGAAGCGATCGATCTCGGGTTCGCCATGACGCGCGAGTGGTGGCGCGAGATCTACGTCTCGTGGCTCGTAGCGTTTGTGCCGCTGTCGGTCGTGGCCTGCCTGCTGCTGCCGCCGCCGTGGGCTCTCTTGCCCGTCTGGTGGCTCAAGCCCGCGCTCGATCGCATCGTCCTGCACGTGGTATCGAGCGCAGTGTTCGGGTCGCCGCCCCGGCTGGGAGAGACAGTGCGCTCGTTCTTCACGTACGGACGCAACGGGCTTTTGCTGTGGCTGCTGCCGCCGCTTCGCTTCTCTCCCTACCGCTCTTTCACGCTGCCGGTTCGGCAACTGGAGAACGCGCGCGGACGCACCGCGCGCCTGCGGGCGCAGCAGCTGCGCAAGCGCGGGGCAAGCCAGGCTCTGTGGCTTACGCTCGTGTGCCTCGCTTTCGAGCTGCTCGTATTCCTCTCGCTGGCGGGTCTCTACGACCTGCTGGTCCCGGCAACGACGCGCGAGACGTTCGATGCATTCGAGCTGTTGAATGGCGCACCGAGCCGCTCGCATGCGTATGTGCTGCTCGCGCTCTACATGTGCGGCATCGCGCTGATCGAGCCGCTGTACGTGGCCGGTGGTTTCGCGCTGTACTTGAACCGGCGCACGGCGCTGGAAGGCTGGGACCTCGAGGTGCAGCTGCGCCGCATCGCACAGCACGGGCCTCGGGTGCCAGAGCAGGAGTCGTCCGCGACGGCATCGACTATCGTGGTGCTGCTGGCGGCGGGGGTAGCGCTGGCCGCGCTGCTCGCGCTGTCCGGCTTCGCCTCGGCGCAGGAGCCCACCACACCCGCTTCATCCGAGGCCAGGGCGTCGCGCCCGGTGCCGCTCGCAGCGAGCGAGGCCAAGCAGCAGATCCGCGAGGTGCTCCGAAAGCCCGAGTTCGAGCAGTTCGAAAACCAGATCACGATCGAGCCGCTGGGCAAGCCCGAAAAACCGCAGGAGCGCGCGCGCGAGACCGGCATCACCGCCTTCATTGAGTTCCTCGCCAGCGCGCTGCGCGGCCTGGTCTGGATCGTTCTCGGCGCGATCGTCCTCTTTGGACTGTACTGGGTGCTGCGCCGCCTGGACTGGATTCGTCCGGCGCAGGGCGCCGCATGGAGACCGCCCGCCACGCTGTTCGGGTTGGACGTGCGCCCCGAGAGCCTGCCGCCGGATGTCGCAGCGGCTGCGGCGCAACTCGCGCGCTCCGGCAACACGGTGGCCGCGCTGTCGTTGCTGTATCGCGGGACGCTCGCGGCGCTGCTTCACCGCGACCGGATCGAGCTTGCGAGCGGTGATACGGAATTCGACTGCCTGACCAAGACGCGCGAGCGGATCGCGGCGCAGACGCACGCCTACCTCGCGCGCCTGCTCACGGCGTGGCAGGCGGCAGCTTATGCGCAGCGCATACCGCCGCTGCCCGAGGTGGAGCAGCTCGCCTCCGATTGGCCGGGACTTTTCGGGGCGCAGCCCACGTGAGCCGGCGCGCGTTGTATCTCGTCATCGTGGGGCTGGGTCTGTGCCTCGGCGCCTACCTGTTCACACAGCATTACGGTGTTTTTCAGCGGCGCGTGTGGGTTGGGCTGAGCGGGGAAGCGGCGGCGAACCGGCTGCTCGCGGCGCGCATGTTGCTCACCCGCATGGGCGGCCGCGTCCAGGAAAGCGGCGACCTCACCCGGCTGAACCAGTTTCCGGTCGGCGCGACGATTTTCCTGGCGGCGGACCGGGAAGATCTCGATTCGAACACGGTGAAGCGGCTGCTCGCCTGGGTGCAGGACGGCGGGCATCTGGTTGTCGCAGCGGAGCGCCCGTTCCTGCACGATCCGCTGATGGACGCGCTGGGGGTCTCGGTGCAGGAGGACGATGCGCGCCGGTCGACCTGGAGGGCAGACGACGTGCAGCTCGCCAACGGCGCCAGGCTGCGCATCGATCTCTTGCCTTCTCCCGCGCTCTACGACGACGCCGACAGCGCGAGCTGGTCGTACAAATCCTACGGCGCGCTGCGCATGCTGCAGATCCCACGGGAGGATGGATTGGTTACCGTGATGTCCACGTTCCGGCCATTCGACAACTACTCGATTGGGCGATTGGATCACGCCGAGCTGCTGTGGCGCCTGGCGAGCGACAACGGACAGCCGGTAGACGTATGGCTCGTGCGTCACGTCGACGTGCAGTCGCTGCCCGTGTGGCTGACGCGCCACGCGTTGCCTGCCCTGATTGCGCTCGGCGTGTTCCTGGCCTTGACGCTGTGGCGGTTGAGTCCGCGCTTCGGGCCGCTTGTCCCCAGCCCGGCGCCCGACCGCCGCAGCCTGGTCGAGCATCTGTCGGCGACAGGTCGCTTCTATTCGAGGCAGAGGCGCCTGGCTGCTGTGCTGCGGATCGTGCGCCAGGACGGCCTCGATCTGCTGGCCTCGCGCGCACCGGAGACGAGACAACAGGACGGCGGGGCACGGCTGAGGACGGCCGCGCGCTTGACCGGCCAGAACCCGCGCGAGCTGCTCCACGCGTTCTCCGCGGACGCAGCGACGCCGCATGAGTTCACGCTTGCCGTGCGCGTGCTCGCTTCCTTCCGCCAGTTCGCGCTGTCGGGTAAGGCGACGCGACGGCGGGGCCGTCGATCGGGCGGATCGGGAGGCAACGACCGTCGCAGAGACCACAAGAGGCGGGCACAATGGCTCGACGCGCTGCGTGGACAACGCGAACCCACTGCTCAGAAACTTCCCGGGAACTCAGTATGAGCGAGAACCCTGCGTCCGAGTTCGGACGCCAAGCCCTGGCCGCGGTCGGCGCGATCCGCGCGGAGGTCGCCAAAGCATTGATCGGTCAGCATGCGATCATCGATGAGGTGCTGATCGCGTTGCTGGCCGGCGGGCATGTTCTCATCGAGGGCGTACCGGGCCTCGGCAAGACGCTCCTTGTGCGCGCTCTGGCGAAAACCTTCGAGGGGCGCTTTGCGCGCATCCAGTTCACGCCCGATCTGATGCCGGCCGATGTCACGGGGCACACGCTGTACGACCAGGCAACGCGCCAATTCACGACGCGCAAGGGCCCAGTATTCACCAATCTGCTGCTGGCCGATGAAATCAATCGCGCACCGGCCAAGACCCAGGCCGCGCTGCTGGAAGTGATGCAGGAGGGTCAAGTCACGATCGAAGGCACCGCCCATCCGCTCGACCCGCCGTTCATGGTGCTCGCCACACAAAACCCAATCGAGCAGGAAGGAACCTACGCGCTGCCGGAGGCCCAGCTCGACCGCTTCCTGCTCAAGATCCGCATCGACTATCCAGCGCTCGAGGACGAGCACGCACTGGTGCGCCAGGTGACCACCAATCAAGTGGGGGATCGGCTCAACGTGGACAACGTGGGCGCGTTGCTCGAGCCGTCCGCGGTGCTGGCGCTGCAACGCTACCTCGCTAGCCTGACTGTCGATCCGCGCGTGTCGGATTATGCAGTGCGTATCGCGCGCGCTACGCGCACCTGGCCCGGCATTGCCGCTGGCGCGAGCCCTCGCGGCGGCATTTCCCTGGTGCGGGCGGCACGTGCTCAGGCCGTCATCAGCGGGCGCGACTTCGTCACACCCGATGATGTGAAAGCGGTCGCGCTCCCGGCACTCCGCCATCGCGTGACGCTCGCGCCGGAAGTGGAGATCGAGGGACAAGGGGCGGACGCCGTGCTCGAAGCTCTCCTGCAGCGAGTTGAGGCGCCGAGGAGCTAACCCCGTTCCTCTCCCTCCCGCGCAAAGCGCAGGGAGGGTTGGGGCCGTCACGAGCCACTTGCCACGATGCTAACTCCCTCGGCTCTCCTGGTGCAACTGGCGCTTGTGTGGCTCGTCGGCGCCATCGCCGCGTCGATCTGGAAACAGCTTGCGGACGCGTGGGTCATCGCGGGCGCGGCACTCGGCGTGCTGGCGTTGGCGGACCTGTTTCTCGCGGCACGCCGCACCCGGCTGCAGGTGCGGCGCCAGTTGCCGGCTTCGGCTCCGCTCTATGTCTGGATCGAAGTCCGGCTGCATCTTTCCAATCCCGACCGCATGCGCCTCATCTGCGAAGCGTTCGACCACTACCCGCCGGAATGCTTGAGCGAAGGCCTGCCGCGCAGGCTCGCGATTCCCGCCGGTGGCTGGGCCGAGTTCGGCTATCGTCTGAGGCCGACGACCCGCGGCGACCTGCATTTCGGACCCCTCGCCCTGCGCATCAATTCTCCGCTCTCACTGTGGCAGCGCCGCCTGCGCATCAGCGAGCCGTCGAAGCTGCGCGTGTATCCCAACTTCGCGGCGCTCACGCGCTACGCTCTGCTGGCCACGGATCACCGCTTGTCGCAGATGGGCATCCTGCAGCGCCGCCGCCGCGGCGAAGGGCTCGATTTCGACCAGCTGCGCGAGTACCGCGAGGGGGACAGCCAGCGCAAGATCGACTGGAAGGCGAGCGAGCGTCTGGGCAAGCTGATCTCACGCGACTACCAGGACGAGCGCGACCAGCAGGTCGTGTTCCTGATCGACTGCGGCCGGCGCATGCGCGCCAAGGACGACGATTGCTCTCACTTCGACCACGCGCTGGACGCCACTTTGCTCCTCGCCTATGTGAGCCTGCGGCAAGGCGACGCGGTCGGGCTGATGACCATGAGCGGCCAGCACCTCTGGCTGGCGCCGCGCAAGTCCCACGCGACCGTCAATGTCATCCTGAATCAGGTATACGGGCTCCAGCCGAGCCTCTCCACCAGCGACTATCACCAGGCCGCCGTGGAGCTGGCGAAGCGGCTGAAAAAGCGCGCGCTGGTGGTTCTGATCTCGAACCTGCGCGACGAAGACGACGATACGCTGCTGCCGGCGTTGAGTCTGCTGCAGAAGCGCCACCTCGTGTTGTTCGCGAGCCTGCGCGAGCGAGCGCTCGACGACACGATACTCACCCCGGTGGAAGATTTCGAGGCTGCGCTCACCCACGGCGCCGCGGTGGAGTACCGCGTGCGGCGCGACGCGACGTTCCGCCGCCTCAAACAGGGTCACGTGGCTTTCCTGGACGTCCCGCCGCAACGCCTTGCGCTGGCGCTAGTGAACCGCTATCTGGAAGTGAAGCGCAGTGGGCAGCTATAACAGCGTCGCGATCTAACCTTCGGCTAGTTCTGGAGACAATCGCTTGTGCTAGGCTCCGGAGCAAAACTGGGGGTCGCCGGTGCAGACCAGCGGCTGTCCAAGGGAGAGGGAGTCCAGATGCTTTCGTCGCGTGTCCCCGTTGCGCTCGCCGCGGCGTTGCTCGCGTCCGCCTGTCAAGTCCAGCAGACTGCGATCCGCAAAGACCTCTCGAAGGAATCCGAGCGCCCGCTGCCGCACCGCGTGCTGCTGGCCGAGCCGGACATTCGGGTGCACGAGATCTCAGCCGGCGAGCTGGTCGAAGAGGTACGCGAGTGGAGCCAGAAGGCATCTGGAGAAGCGGTCAAGTCGGTCGCGGGGCTGGCCCAGTCGAGTGGGATGTTCGAGGTGGTTCAGCCGTCCAGGCTGTCGGACGCGGAGCGCGGTGCGCTCGATCAATACGCTTCCCTGTACGCTCTGGTCTCAGGCAGCGCGTACGCGGCACAGCATTCCATGTACGGCGCATGGCAGAAGCGCGCCGCGGAGTTCGACTACACGCTCGGGCCCGGCATGGACAGCATCGGCAAGAACACGAAGCTCGATGCCGTCGTGTTCGTGGTGGGTACCGATTACATCTCGAGCGCCAGCCGCAAAGCGGCGATGGCGCTGGGTATGGCGCTGGGCGTGCTGGCGGGCAGATATCTCGGTCCCGAATCGAAACCAGCGTTTCTGTCAGCCGGAATCGTGGATATGCACACCGGCGAGCTGCTCTGGTACAGCACCGAGCTGCGCAGCGGATCGGACGACCTGCGCGACCCGGCGGTGGTCAAGAGTCTCGTCGAGGACCTGTTCAAGACCTACCCGGGCGCTCCCAAACCGAGTGATGCGAAGAAATAACCTCCTCTTCGTTCGCTGCGCTGGCGCTGTGTTCGCCCTGTGCTGGTCGCTCGCCGCGGCCAGCGCGAAGGTCCCTCCGTTTGCCGACGTCAGCGCGCTCGGCCAGGTAAGCGGCGACGAGCGGCGCGTCTGGGACGAGGGCGACGAATTCACGCGGACGCTGGCGCGCGGCGGTGTGATCTACGATGACGCTGCGACCACCGCGTACGTGCAGAATGTAGCGGACCAGTTGTTTCCCGAGTTCAAGGGTCACATCCAGGTGGCCATCGTGAAGTCTGCCCAACTCAACGCGTTCGCGCTACCCAACGGGCGCATCTACGTCAACCAGGGTCTGCTCGCCCGCCTGCAGAACGAGGCGCAGCTCGCCACGCTACTCGGCCACGAAGGCACCCACTTCACCAACCGCCACGGCTACCAGAGCGAGAAGACCGCGAAGGACAATGCGGCGTTTGGCGTTCTGGGTGGCATGGTGGTCCCGCTGCTGCCCGAGCTCATCGCCGTGAGCTCCGTGTACGGATTCTCGCGGGAAATGGAGACGGAGGCGGACGTGCAAGGCTATGCCCGCCTTAAGAAGGCGGGGTATGACGTGCACGAGGCGCCTCGCGTGTTCGAGCACCTGATCGCCGAGATCAAGGCAGAAGACATCAAGGAGCCGTTCTTTTTCGCCACCCATCCCAAGCTCGCCGACCGCGTCGAGAACATGAAGAAGCTGTCGGCCGGCGCGCCGTATGGCGGAAAGGGAACCTCAACCGCAGAGTACACCGATGTCATGATGAAGACCCGTGTGGACAACCTCGAGCTGATGCTGTCCATGGGACGGGCAAAGAGTGCGCTGATCATGCTCGGCGACCCCGACCGGCGCGCGGAGCTTCCGGCGCAGGTCGACTACTACCTCGGGGAGGCCTACCGTCTGCGTGGCCAGGAGGGCGACATCAGGCTCGCGGAACAGGCCTACGTCAAAGCGATCGAAGCGGCTCCCGAGTTCGCGCCCAGCTACCGCGCGCTCGGCGTGCTTCGCCTCAAGGCGAATCACTACGTGGATGCGCAAACCTACCTCGACCGCTACCTCGAGCTCGCCCCCAACGCGCCTGACCGCAAATATGTCGAGAGCTATCTCAAGATCGCGAGAAAGAAAGCCGGAGGCCAGCCGTGAGACGCCTAACGGGAATTGCACAGGCGGCGGCCGTGGCGTTGCTGCTGGCGGGCTGTGCACAAACGCCGACTCGCGTCGATACCGCGCGGAGCGAAGCGCCGGACAAGAGCTACACCGTGGATCTGCCGGTCGGCTGGATCAAGCAAGGCAGTGTCGACAACCGCAAGCTGTTGGTGAGCCGCGATGGTTTCCTGCTCGAGGTGATCGAGGTGTCCAAGCAGCCGCTGAAGGAAGCTTTCCCAACGACCAAAAAAGCCGCCACCGACAGTATGCTCCCGGCCGAGCTGGCCGAGCTGGAAATCGCGGAGATCAAAGCCGAGGATCAATACACCGCGGCGTTGAACGTGATCGAGAACGAGCCCGCGGAAATCGACGGGCACGAAGGCTTCCGCATCCGCGTGAGCTTCAAGAATGCACGCGGGCTCGAGATCCAGCGGGTCGCGGCCGGCTTCGCCGACAAGGCGGCATACTATCGCCTCGCGTTTCAGGCTCCGATGCTGTACTACTTCGACACCTACTACCCGGAGTTTCAGAAGACGCTGGCTTCCTTTCAGCTCGCTGGCAGCGCCAGGAAGACCAGCGCCATCCCGGCGCAGATCATGCTTTCCTCCGCTTCCGCGTGGGCTGACCACGCTACACCACAGTGACACTCGGAGAAGAGCAACGCGCCATGACCAAATCCCTCCTCTGCGCCGCTGCGCTGGCGGCCCTGGCGTGGACCGCCTCGAGCTGGGCCCAGACCGTCTACAAGTCGACCATGCCCGATGGCCG
>DASPUW010000351.1:0-6463 GCA_035622675.1 Burkholderiales bacterium
GAAGACGATGAAGGCGAGGATGATGAAGTTCAGCAAGACGTTGAGAAAGTTGCCGTAGGCGATCACCGGCACGCCGGCCCGCTTGAAAGCTTCGAGTGTCGGAGGCACGGCGGGCGGATTGGCGAGTGGGATGAACAGGCCGGAGAAGTCCGCTTTGCCGAGGAGCCCGGCAACAACCGGCATGATAAGGTCGTTGACGACCGAATCGACGATCTTGCCGAAGGCCGCGCCGATGATGACGCCCACGGCAAGATCGACGACGTTCCCGCGGCTGGCGAACTCCTTGAACTCGAGGATGAAGCTCTTCATGACGGTCTCCTGGCTTGAAAGCGATTCCCTCTCCCCTTGCGGGAGAGGGTTAGGGTGAGGGGTATCAAGCCTTCAGTCCCAGAACGTTGTACGCCGGGATCGGGCGCTGAAACCCTTTCAGCGAGAGCTCGCCTACGGCGGCGGTCTCGAGCAGCGGTTCGGTCTTGGCCATGACGCGCTTGGAGATCAGGATCTGGCCCGGCTTCGCTTCCGCGCACAGGCGGGCAGCCAGGTTGGTGACTGAGCCGATGGCGCCATAGTCCCATCGCCCTTCGAAGCCGATCGCGCCGATCGTCGCGTAACCCTGCGCGATGCCGATGCTCAAGTCGAGATCGTAATCGAGCTGGCGCCACCTTGAAATCAGCTGCGCCACGCGCTCGCGCATCGCCAGCGCCATGCACACGGCGCGCTCGTCGGGATTGGGCACCGGCACCGGGTCGTTGAAGAAAATCATCATGCCGTCGCCGGTGAAGCGCTCGAGCGTACCCTCGTGCTCGAGGATCGCTTTGCCCATCTCGGCGTGATACTCCCGCAGCACGCCCATGACCTCCTCTGGCTCGGCGCTTTCGGCGAATGCCGTGAACCCGCGCAGGTCGAGAAACACCACGGTCACGTCGCGCCGGTGCGTCTTGAGCGGGTCGTCCGTTCCGCCCGCCACGATCAGCTCCGCGAGCTGAGGTGAAAAGAAGCGCTTGAGCCGGCCCAACCGCTCGACCAGCGTGACCTGTTCCGCTACGCGCTGCTCGAGCGTGCGACTCCAGTCCGCCAGCTCCTTCAGGTGGCGCGCTTCCCGGTCACGCAGCCTTTTCTTCTCGAGGCAGGCCCCGATGCGGGCGCGCAGCAGCACTGGGTCGAACGGCTTCGGCAGGTAGTCTTCCGCGCCGAGCTCGATGCAGCGGACCACGCTTTGGATCTCGTCAACCGCCGAGATCATCAGCACGGGGATATCGCGCAAGGCGTCATCCGCCTTGAGCTGCTGCAACACGGCGTAGCCATCCACTTCCGGCATCATCACGTCGAGCAGCACGAGATTCACACGCTGCTGGCGTAGAAGCTCGAGTGCTTCGCGGCCGCCGGCCGCCAGCTGAACCTGGTGTCCCTCACGCTCGAGCCTGCGACCGAGCATCTCGCGATTCCCGGCGTTGTCGTCGACGACCAGAATGACCCCGGCACTGGATGTGCCGGTGCTGGCCGGTGGCGCAGCGCCGCCTGCAACTGTCGCCGGTTCGGGGCCTGGGGCAGGAACCCCGCTCCTGATCACCGATTGCAGCGCAGCGGCCGCGCTTGCTATCCGATCGAGATCCTGCGATGCGCGCTCGGCGCCGGCACGCACGGCCTGAGCCCGCAAGCCGTCCACTGCTGTGGCCACCGAGCGTAACGGCGCGGTCAGCTCAGCCGACAATCGTGCAACATCGACCTCGCCCGCATCCGCATGCGTCAGCTCGTTGATGACCGTCAGGAGGCGTAGCGCGTCTTCGTGCACTTTGCGCAGGTCCGCACCGAGCGCCGCCGGATCGTCCACCGCGACGTCCTCGAGCAGCATCTCGCTGTAGCCGATGATGTGGTTCAGCGGGGTGCGCAGCTCATGCCGCAGGTGCGCGAGCGCTTCGCGGTCCATGCTTCAGGAGGCCTGTCGTCCCAGCAGCGCCTGCATCTTGGACAGCAAACGCGGCAGCTCGACCGGCTTGGTGTCGAAGTCGTCACAGCCTGCCGCCAGCGCCTTGTCGCGGTCGTCCGTCATGGCGTGCGCCGTCAGAGCGATGATCGGGATCTTCTGAGTGTCGGGAGCCGCCTTGAGCCGCCGGGTCGCTTCCCAGCCATCGATGCCGGGCAGGCTCATGTCCATCAGGATCAGGGCGGGATTCTCGCTTTGCGCTTTGGCCAGTCCCTCGTCGCCGTCCACGGCAAGGACGACTTCGTAGCCCTGCTTCCGCAGGCGCCGCGACAGCATGTCGCGGTTCATCTCGTTGTCCTCGACCAGCAGAATCTTGGTCATCCGCCGCTCCTCTTCTTGCTCTCGATCGAGGCGGCGAGAAGCGCTCGCACTTCGGCCAACAGGTCTTCCCTGTCGTACGCGCCCTTCTGCAGAATGCGCACCACCGAACCGTTGAGCCTCTCGTGATCCTCGGCAGTCAGGTCTTTGGCGGTGACGATCACGACGGGAATCCGCCGCCACGCTTCGCGCGCGTGCATCGCGGCCAGGACTTCGAAGCCGTCGATCTCGGGCATCATCAGATCCAGCAGCACTACGCCTGGCGCGGCCTCGCTCAGCCGCTCCAGAGCTGCGCGGCCATTCTCCGCTTCGATCACGGCGTAGCCCTCTTCCTGCAGGATTCGCCGCAGCATGAGCCTCATGCTCACATCGTCGTCTACCACCAGGACCGGCAGATCGCGGCGGTATTTTGTGAGTATCGCCGTGAGCCGTGCACGGTCGATCGGCTTGGTCAGGTAGTCCGACGCGCCGAGCGCGTACCCCATCGTCTTGTCGTCGACGATGGTGAGCATGACGACCGGGATGTCGGCGAGCTCCCGATCAGCCTTGAGCGCAGACAGCACCGTCCAGCCGTCCGTGTCCGGCATCATGACGTCGAGGGTGATCGCGTCGGGCCGCTCCTCGCGCGCCAGCCGCACCCCGGTTTCCCCATCGGACGCCGTCAGCACGCGGAATCCCTCCTTGCTCAGGAAGCGCTGCATCAACTCGCGCACCACCGCTTCGTCGTCGATAACGAGCACAGTGCCTGCGATACCTGGCGCTTCGGTTGCATTCTGACGGATATGCCTCACGTCGACCGGCAGGCGGACCGTAAAGGTACTGCCTTTGCCCGGCTCGCTCGTGACGGTGATGTCGCCGCCCATCAACCGGCACAGCCTGCGGCTTACCGCCAGGCCAAGACCCGTTCCGCCGTACTTGCGCGTAGTCGTGGCGTCGGCCTGCGAGAACTCTTCGAACAGGCGCCCAAGCTGCTCGGGGCTGATGCCGATACCGGTATCCATAACGCTGAAGCTGAGCCAGCCGCCGTCCGCCGACTGATCACGTTGAACTGCAAGGGACACCGCCCCGCGCTCGGTGAACTTGCACGCGTTGCTCAGCAGGTTGAACAACACCTGCCGTACCTTGGTCAGATCGGCGTGCATGCTGCCCACCTCCGCGTTGCACTTGACCTCGAGGCGGTTGCCGTTCTTCTCCGCCAGCGGCTGGACGACCGCTGCGATGTCTGCGGCAATGGCCGGCACCTCGAAGTCCTCGAGATGCAGCTCCATCTTGCCGGCTTCGATCTTCGACAGATCGAGGATTGAATTGATCAGTTCGAGCAGGTGCTTGCCTGCCGCGTTGACCTTCTTGAGATCCGGCACCAGCGTGTCCGCGCCCTCGTCAGCCGCGTCCTCCTGCAGCATCTCGCTGTAGCCGATGATGGCGTTGAGCGGCGTGCGCAACTCGTGCGACATGTTCGCGAGGAACGTGGATTTGTGCTGGCTGGCGATCTCGAGCTGATGGAACAGCCGGGCGTTCTGCATCGCCAAGGCGGATTGGCTGGCGAAGGTGGTCATCAGGTCGACCACCTGCCGCGGAAACTCACCCGGCTCCGTGCGCGCGATGGTCAGAGCCCCCATGACCTGATCCTCCCGGATGAGCGGCACGGCCAGCAGCGCGCGGTAACCGCTCTCAATCAGCAGGTCCCGCAGGCGACTGTCGTAGGCCCCCTTCACCGCTACGTCGGGGACTTGCACGGGCTGCCGCCTGGCCACTGCCTGCCCGGTGACGCCTTCCCCTTTACGGATCGGCGTGCGTCGTATGACCGCGTCGATATCCTCCGTATAGCCTACAGTCGCCCTCGGGTGCAGCTCTTCAGTCGCCTCGTCGTAGTCGAAGATCTGCCCGGCGTGCGTCCCGGCGAGCTTGTTCGCGTGGGTGAGAATGGTCTTCAGCACGGTATCGACGTCCAGCGTCGAGCTGACCGCAGTGCCAACCTCGCCGAGCGCTTTGAGCTCCTCGACGGAGCGCCCGAGCTCTTCGGTGCGTTCCCGCAGCTCGCTGAAAAGCCGAGTGTTCTCGATCGCGATCACTGCCTGATCCGCGAACGTTGTCACCAATTCGACCTGCTTCGCTGTATACGGCTCGATTCGGGTTCGCGCGAGACCGAACACGCCGATTGGCACTTGGTCTCGCATCAGCGGCACGCCGAGCATGGAGCGCACCCCTCCGATTTTGGCTTCCTCTCTGAGCTCGTACTCGGGATCGGTCCAGGCATCCAATATCTCGATCGTCTTCCGCTCCAAAGCAGCGCGCCCAACCAGGCTTCCACGCCCTGGCTTGATGCGTGCCGCGCGTTCGATGGCGAGATACTCGGGTCGTATCTCACACCCTGCCGCCCAGCGGTATTCGCCCTCTTCCAGTCGAAACAGGCTCGATTGCTCGGCCTGGCAGAGCCGCGCCGCCGTGGTTACCAGAGTCGTGAGCACTGCGTCCAGATCGAACGTGGTTCTGCTGATCGCCTTCAACACATCGCTGGTCGCTGTCTGCTGCTCGAGCGACTCGGTCAGATCCCGGTTGCGAGTCTGCAGCTCATTGAACAGGCGCGTGTTCTCGATCGCGATCACAGCTTGGTCTGCGAACGTCTGCAAAAGTGCGACTTGACTGTCAGGGAAGAGCCCCGGCTCGGTCTTGTTGACCGTGACCACGCCGATGGGACGACCTTCGCGCGTCATCGGTACGGAAAGCACGCTCCGGACCCCGATTGCGCTCGCCCATTCCTGCGTGCGATAAGCGAGATCCTCCTGCACATCTGGAATGTGGACGACAACACCATCAGATATGGCGCGAGCAGTAGCGTTGTCACGGCTTGGAGCGGTGGGAAACAGCTGCTGCGTGGCTTTGCGCGCCTCTGGAGTGAAGTTGCTTTCTGCGACGAAATGAATCAACTCCCCGTCATAGCGATAGACGCTGCTGCTAAACGCGTTGCACAGGCGTACGGCGCTGTCTACGATCGTGTCGAAAACGGGTTGCACGTCCCGAGGGGACTGGCTGATCACGCGCAAGATCTCACCGGTGGCGGTCTGCTGCTCCAGGGCCTCGGTGAGATCCCGGTTGCGCTTTTCGAGCTCGTTGAACAGCCGCGTATTCTCGATCGCGATCACTGCCTGGTCGGCGAAAGTCCGGAGCATGGCGATCTGCCGCTCGGAGAACATCGCGGGCTCTGGCCCGTTGACCGTGATCGCGCCGATCGGACTACCGTCCCGCAGCATAGGCACAGAGAGCACACTCAAAAAACCAGCTGCTTCGGCGATATCCTGCAATTGGTACTCAGCGTCTTCGCGAACATCTCTCACATAAGACACGGTCTTGCTGAGGATGGCGCGTGCGGTCCCGCCGCCCCGGCTTGGCGGCATCGGGTAGGCGCGGCGCCCGACTTCGATCGCCTGTGAGGTCAAACCGTGAAAAGCGGCGATCTCGATGAGTTCCCCGGCCCACTCGAATACCCAGCCCGATGTCCCGCGGCACAGCTTCATTGCGTTCATTGCAATCGCATCGAAGACCGGCTGCACGTCGCGCTGCGACTGACTGATCACGCGCAGAATCTCGCTGGTTGCGGTCTGCTGCTCGAGGCGCTCCTGCAGCTCGTTGAACAGCCGGGTGTTCTGGATGGCGATGACGGCCTGGTCGGCGAAAGTCTGCAGCACCGCGATCTGCCGGTCCGTGAACATCGACGGTTCGGCACCCATCACCGCGACCGCTCCGATGGGTCCTCCCTCATGGAGCATCGGAACGGCCACGATGCTGCGAAAGCCAGCCGTCTTGGCGAGGGTCTGCAGTCGATACTCTGGATCTTCGCGCACATCCGGGATGTGGACGACGTCCCGCGTAAGAATAGCCCGCGCGATCGCGCTGCTGCGGTCCGGTGGATGAGCGGTTCCACGGATCGCCTCGACCACTGCTGGATTGACGCTGTCAGCAGCGGCATATCTGACAAGTTCGCCGTCGAATATGAAGATCTCGCCAGCAATACTGGGCTGGCACAGCTTGCGAGCGCTGGCAGCGATCACGTCGAATACCGGCTGCACGTCTCGCTGCGACTGACTGATCACGCGCAGGATGTCGCTGGTTGCTGTCTGCTGTTCAAGTCGCTCCTGAAGCTCGTTGAACAAACGCGTGTTC
>DASPUW010000352.1:0-4054 GCA_035622675.1 Burkholderiales bacterium
GCGCCCGCCGATGGCGACGATGGTATCGCCGCTGTGGAAGCCGGCGGCGGCTGCCGGCGTTCCCGGGATCGACTCGTCCACCACCGGCCGCGAGCCGGGAACGCCGTGTATGAACAGCAGCCAGTACACCAGCACGGCCAAGAGAAAGTTCGCGACCGGACCGGTCAGCACGATGGCGAAGCGCTTCCCCACCGGCTGCCGGTTGAAGGCCCGGTGGTGCTCCTCCGGGGCGACCTCGCCCTCGCGCTCGTCCAGCATCTTCACATAGCCGCCGAGCGGAAACGCCGCCAGCACCCATTGCGTGCCGTCGCGGCCGATGCGCCGCGATGCCAGCGCGCGTCCGAAGCCGACGGAGAAGCGCAGCACCTTCACACCGCACCAGCGCGCGACCAGATAATGGCCGAGCTCATGCACGATGATCAGCGTGCCGAGCGCGACCGCAAACGCGGCCAGTGTCACCAACAGATGCATGCAGCAGCTCTCCGCAAAATCAACTGAACACCCGCCCGGGGCGCGCGACGCCGGGCGCACTCAGACAGTCTCTCGCCAGGTTCCGCGCGTCGCGGTCGACCTCGAGCACGTGGGCTAGATCGCGCAGCGCGCCGGCCGCTGTACGCGCCAACACTTCCTCGATCAGTAGCGGGATGCGGTCGAAGCTGAGCTCGCGCCGAAGGAACCGGTCTACCGCGACCTCGTTCGCCGCGTTGAGCGTCACCGCGCCGCTCTCGCCCGCCGCCAGCGCCGCGTAAGCGAGCCGCAGGCACGGGAACCGCGAGACGTCCGGGGCCTCGAAATTGAGTGCGCCCAGCTCGAAAAAGTTCAGCGGACGCGCACCCGACTCGATGCGCTCGGGGTAGCCCAGCGCATGCGCGATCGGTGTGCGCATGTCGGGATTGCTGAGCTGCGCCAGCACCGATCCGTCCACGTACTCGACCATCGAGTGCACCACGCTCTGTGGGTGCACGACGACCTCGACCTGCGCCGGCCTGGCGCCGAACAGGACGCACGCCTCGATGACTTCCAGACCCTTGTTCATCATCGTAGCGGAGTCCACCGAGATCTTGCGCCCCATCACCCAGTTCGGATGCGCGCAGGCCTGCTCGGGCGTGACCTGCGCGAGCCGCTCCTGCGGCGTGCGCAGAAACGGCCCGCCCGACGCCGTGAGCAGGATGCGGCGGACGCCGGCGGCCGCCAGGTCGCCGTCGAACCCCGCTGGCAGCGACTGCAGCACGGCGTTGTGCTCGCTGTCGATCGGGAGCAGCTGCGCGCCCGAGGTCTGCACGGCCTGGCGGAACAATTGCCCGGCCATGACCAGCGCCTCCTTGTTGGCGAGCAACACCCGCTTGCCGGCCCGCGCTGCCGCCAAGGTGGCTGGAAGGCCCGCCGCTCCAACGATCGCGGCCATCACCAGGTCCACGTCGGGTAGGGTGGCCGCCTGCACCAGCGCTTCGGGCCCAGTCAGCACTTGGGTGGACGAGCCCTCTGCTCGCAGCTGCTGCTGTAGAGCGGCTGCTGCGTCGCCCACTACGGCAAAGCGCGGAGCGAACTTGCGGCACTGCGCGAGCAGGCGTTCGCTTTGAGTGTGCGCAGTCAGCGCTACCACTTCGAAGCGGCTCGGATGGCGCGCCACGACATCCAGGGTGCTCACGCCCACCGAGCCGGTGGCGCCAAGGATGGCGAGCCTCCGCACCGGCGCCTCGGGGACGCGTGTGGAGCCGGAGCTCGTCGGATTTAGAGTTGTCATCGCATCCCGTTCACGAGATAGGCGAAGTATAGGGCCGCGAACGGCAGCGTGGCGGTCAGGCTGTCGACCCGGTCCAGCATGCCCCCGTGCCCCGGCAGCAGGCGCCCGCTGTCCTTCATGCCAACGCCGCGCTTCATCCATGACTCGAACAGGTCGCCTACCATGCTGAGCAAGGTCATCAACGTAATCCACACCAAAGCCGAGAGCCGATGGGTGCTCAACTCCGGCAACAGCATCGACGCTGCGAGCCAGTACAAAGGGGCCGCGGCGAAGGCGCCCCACACGCCCGCCCAGGTCTTCCCCGGGCTGATGTCCGGAGCCAGCTTGCTGCGGCCGAAGCGCCGGCCCACGAAGTAGCCGGCGGTGTCTGCCATCCATACCACACCCATCGCCAACAGCAGTCGGCCGGGCGTCGGCCGCAGGTAGACAAGGGCGTGCCAGAACGGCAGCAGCACGACGCACCCCACCACCGCGAGCAGCAAGCTATCGCGCACGCGCCAGCGCTGCACGAGCCAAGCCGGCGCCACAGCCAGCCAGAATGCGGCCGCTGTCCCATATAGCAGCGCGCCGGGCAGTGACTGGATGAACGCGTGCGTCGGGTCCGTGGCGTACGCCCCCCAGTAGATCGCCCCACATCCTGCGCCCAGCGCGACACAGAACCAGGCGCGCCCTGATGCGGAGTAGCGTGCGAGCCTCCCCCACTCGTTTCCTGCGATCAGCAGCACGCCGGTCACCAGCGCTACCCAGCACCACGCGGGCAGCAGGAGCAGCACCACCAGCAACACCAACACCAGCACCGTCGCGGTGATGACGCGCTGACGCAACATACTGCGGGATCGAGCCCGGCCTAGCCGGGCTCGGCAGGCTGGGCCTGCAGTGAAACTTCCTCCCTCTGTGCCAGTTGCTCGCTGGTACGGCCGAAACGCCGCTCGCGCCGCGTGTACGAGGCAAGCGCCTCCTGGAACGCCTTGGCGCCGAAATCCGGCCACAGAGTATCGGTGAAGTACAGCTCGGTGTATGCCAGCTGCCACAGGCAGAAGTTGCTGACTCGTTGCTCGCCCCCGGTGCGCACGAACAGATCGGGTTCCGGGGCAAAGCTGAGTGCCAGGTACGGCGCGAGCTGCGTCTCGCTGAAGCGTCCAGCTTCGGGGTTGTCCCGGAGCATGCGGTTGACGGCCTGCATGATGTCCCAGCGCCCGCCGTAGTTGGCCGCGATGGTGAGCGTGAGGCGTGCGTTGCGCGCGGTCAGCTCTTCGGCCTGCCGGATGAGCGCGACCAGGCGCCGCTCGAACCCCGTCAGGTCTCCGACCACGCGCAGCCGGATACCGTTGTCGTGGAGCTTGCTCACTTCGCTCTCGAGCGCTCGGATGAACAGCTGCATCAGGAACGACACCTCTTCCGGCGGCCGGCGCCAGTTTTCACTGCTGAAGGCGAACAGCGTCAGATACTCGACCCCGACTTCGATGCAGGAGCGAACCAGATTTCGCACGGCCTCGACGCCGCGCCGATGACCGGCCACCCGCGGCAAGTGACGCCGGCGCGCCCAGCGCCCGTTGCCATCCATGATGATGGCCAGGTGCCGTGGCACTTGCCGCGCGGCTGGAATCTCGACCGTCGAGCTGGGAAAATGCGACACGATGGTTAGACGGCCATCAGGTCCGCTTCTTTCGCCTGCAGGACCTTGTCGATCTCGGCGATGTAGCGGTCGGTGAGCTTCTGCACTTCGTCCTGGCCGCGTCGCTCTTCGTCTTCGGAGATTTTCTTGTCCTTCACTAGCTCCTTGAGATGCGTGTTCGCGTCGCGGCGCACGTTACGCACCGCCACCTTGGCGTTCTCGGCCTCGTGCTTGACCACCTTGGTGAGCTCCTTGCGGCGCTCTGCAGTGAGCGGAGGCATTGGCACGCGCACCATGTCTCCGGTGGTGGAGGGATTGAGACCGAGGTCGGAGTCGCGGATCGCCTTCTCGATGGCCGGCGCCATGCGCTTTTCGTACGGGGTGACCGCGATAGTGCGCGCATCAGGGACGCTCATGTTGGCCAGCTGCTTGAGTGCCGTGGGCGTGCCGTAGTAGTCCACCATGATGTGCTCCAGCAGCCCGCTGTGCGCCCGGCCGGTGCGCACCTTGCCGAGATCGGTCTTGAGCGCGTCCAGGGTCTTGTGCATCTTCTGGTCAGCCGATTTCTTGACGTCTGCAATCATAGTCGGGCTCCATCAGTTGTGAACCAGCGTTCCTTCGTCCTCACCCAGGATCACGCGCTTGAGCGCGGCCGGCTTGACGATGCTGAATACACTCACTGGCAGGTTCTGGTC
>DASPUW010000353.1:0-4181 GCA_035622675.1 Burkholderiales bacterium
AGCTTGGCCATGTTCACGCCGCGCGTCTCCGCGCCTGTGCTGACGCAGACGCCGGCGCCGCCCGTCATCGCTCCGGTCACGGCCGGAAGCAGCGAGATCGTGCGCGTCATCATGCCGCCGTTGGCGTGACGCTGAATGCCCCAGTTGAGCCGGATGAAGGACTTCTTCGTGCGCCCGTACAGGAGCGCCAGCTTCTCGATGTCCGACGCCGGTATCCCGGTGACCGCCTCCACGCGCTCGAGCGGATATTGAGGCAGCTTCTCGGCGATGAGGCGCTCCCACCCGACCGTGTGGCTGCGCAGGAAAGCTTCATCGTGCAGATTGCGCTCGACGATGATCTTCATCATGCCTAACGCCAGAGCGGCATCGGTCCCCGGACGCGGCTGCAGATGCCAGTCCGCGAATGCGGTGGTGCGTGTGACGCGGGGGTCGATGGCCACGATGGCTGCGCCATTGGCGCGCGCCTGGTTGATGAACGGCATCGCGTGCACCCCGGTGCTGACGAGGTTCGTGCCCCAGAGCAGAACGACTTCCATGCCCGGGATGTCCTCGATGTTGGCCTCGCCAACCCGTCCGAAGGTGTAGGTGAGCGCGGCTGCACCCGCCGCGGTGCAGATCGTGCGCTGCAGACGCGCAGCGCCCATCTGGTTGAAGAAGCGCTCGCCCATGCCGGAAAAGCCCACGATGCCGAGCGTGCCCGAGTACGAGAAAGGCTGGACGGCCTCGGGTCCGAACTCCGAGATGACGGCCTGCAGGCGCGCAGCGATCTCGGTGAGCGCCTCGTCCCACGTGATGCGGTCGAAGCGCGGGCTACCGCCCTTCGGTCCTATCCGGCGGCGCGGATAGAGCACCCGGTTTGGGTTGTAGACGTAGTCGAGGTAATTGTTGACCTTGTTGCACAGATAGCCTTTGGTGACCGGGTGCGAAGGATCGCCTTCCACCTTGACGGCACGGCCGCTCGACTGGTCGACCGTGACGCGCATGGAGCAGGCGTCCGGACAGTCGTGCGGACACGTCACGTGCACGACTCGGAGCTTGCGCTCGGTTTCGAGGGTTGCGCTACTCAACTCCGCGGGATTACCCATCGCAGCTGCTCCCGGCAGGATGATTGGAATGCGATTATTCTACCCCGACCCGAGGTGAACCGACCCCGACAGATGCGACGATTGCAAGGCATCATAGCGTTGGCACTGCTATGGGCGGTTGTCTCTCCGCCGCCCGCGGATGCCCGGCTGGTACGACTCGAGCTGCGCCCGCCGGAGACTGTGGCTGGAGGCCAGCCATTCGGTGCGGCGGGCGCATATGAGCGGCTCACCGGCATTGCCTATTTCGAAGTCGATCCGCAGGATCCGCGTAACGCCGTAGTGTTCGACCTCGACAAGGCACCCCGCAACGCCCGCGGCCGAGTGGAATTCTCCGCAGACGCGGTGATCCTCAAGCCGGTCGATCTCACCAAAGCCAGCGGCACCCTGTTCTTCGAAGTGAACAACCGGGGAAACAAGATCTCGTTCGGCCGCATGCAGGACACCGCGCCGGATGCCAACGTGAACGCACCCATGACCATGCGGGATTTCGGCAATGGATTCCTCATGAAGCGCGGTTATGTCCTGGCCTGGGTCGGATGGGGCGCGGATATCGCACCGGGCGACGACCGGCTGACAGTGAGCTTTCCGATCGCCATGCGCGACGGGCATCCCATCACCGAGCGCATCCTCACCGAGTTCGGGGACCGCAACTTCAACGGCCGCCAGCCACTGACTCTGCCCTTGAGCGGCGGCGCTGCATTCAAGAGCTTCGCTGCGGTTTCGAGCAACAAAGAAGCGGCGCAGGCCGAACTGTGGGCGGTCGAGAGCGATTCGCCCCGTCCCAGCGGACCTGCGATCCCGCGGGGAACGCCGGTCCCGGACAGCGAGTGGGCTTTTTCGCATTGCCCGGACGGTTGGCCGGGCGCATCGAGCGCCGCCGACATCTGTTTCCGGGGCGCTTTCCGCAACGACCTCAACTACCATCTGATCTACCGGGCTGCGGCTTCCCCCGTGATGGGCCTCGGTTACGTCACCTCGCGCGACTTCGTCTCGTTCCTGCGCCACGCTGCGAAAGACGATTCCGGCAGTCCCAATCCTGTGAGCGGGGTCCGGACCAGTCTGTGCCAGGGGATCTCCTCCTCTGGCATGTACCTGCGCGATTATCTGTACTTCGGATTCAACGAAGATGAGCAGGGACGCCGCGTGTGCGACGGCATGCACATTCATGTTCCTGGAGCGCAGCGCCTGTACCTCAACTACCGGTTCGCGCAGCCCAACCCTTTCACACAGCAACACCGAGAGCGGTACGTGCCGGACGTGAATTTCCCGGTGACCTACGGCGTCACACGGGACGCTCTGACCGGGCGAGAGGATGGCATCCTCACGCGGCCGAAAACCGACCCGGTCATCATCCACACGGACACTTCTACCGAATACTGGCAGTTCCGCGCGTCTCTGCTGGGCGCCGACGTCGATGGGCGCAGCGACATTGCCGATCCACCGAACGTACGCCGGTTTCTCCTGGCTGGCACTCAGCACCGCTGGGTCAAGGGCGAAACGCCGAACCACGGGATCGCCGATCGCCAGTGCGAGCAGCTCACGAACGCGACTCATCCAGGCGTCATCCTGCGCGCGCTGATCGTCGCGCTGGAGCAGTGGGCGACAAACGGCGCAACCCCGCCCGACAGCCGTGTGCCGCGCATCGCGGATGGCACACTGGTGAGACCGGACCGGCTGGCATTCCCCACGATCCCGGGCGTAAGCTATGCCGGCCTGTACAACGCCTCGGGCGAACGCGACTTTGGCTCTCGGGTAACGGGGAACACTGGCGTGATCGACAAGCTGTTTCCGGACATCGTGAGCGCGCACCGCATTCTCGTACCGCAGGTCGACCGCACAGGCAACGAAATCGCCGGAGTGCGTCACCCGCTCGTCGGGGTGCCGGTCGCCACCTTGACCGGCTGGAACACGCGCACGCCCGAGTTCGGCGGCGACGATCTCTGCGACCTGCAAGGTTCGACGATTCCCTTGGCGCGCACGAAGGCCGCAGCGCTTGCAGCCGGCGATCGACGCCCCGCACTCGACGAGCTGTACCGCGATCACGACGACTATGTCCGCAAGGTGGAGCAGGCGGCCCGTGCTCTCGAACGACAGCGCCTGATGCTGCCGGAGGACGTGGAGCTCACGGTACGCGAAGCGCGCGACAGCGCTGTCCTGAGGTAAGTCGGGTGCCCGCCAACCTCGACGACAAGCTGGTGGTGGCACTCTCCTCGCGCGCCCTGTTCGACTTCGAGGAGGAGAACGCCGTGTTCGATGCGAACGACGCGCGCTCCTATCAAAGGTTGCAGCTCTCGCGCCTCGATCAGCCGGCCGGGAAAGGCGCGGCTTTCAAGCTGGTCAAGAAGCTGCTCGCGTTCAATACGGCGGAGGCACACAAGGTCGAGGTCGTCATCCTGTCGCGCAATGACCCGGTCACGGGCCTGCGCGTGTTCAAGTCGGCCGAGCACCATCAACTCCCGATCACGCGCGGCGTATTCCTGCGCGGCCGCTCGCCGTACGGCTACCTGCTGCCGCTCAAGGCCGACCTGTTCCTTTCCGCCAACCCGGACGATGTACGCCTGGCGCTGGAAGCGGGCTTTCCGGCGGCGCGCGTGTTTGCCAAACCGCCGGACGCCGCTGAATCGCATCCGGACGAGGTGCGCATCGCTTTCGACGGCGACGCCGTCCTGTTCAGCGACGAAGCGGAGCGCGTTTATCAGGAACGCGGCCTGCCGGCGTTCGAGGAGCACGAGCGCATGCGCGCAGGCGAGCCGCTGCCGCCCGGACCGATGCAGCCGTTCCTGCGCGCCTTGCACGCCCTGCAGAAGAGCTCGCCTCCCGGCTCTGCGATGCGTATCCGCACCGCGCTGGTCACAGCGCGCAGCGCTCCAGCGCACGACCGCGCCGTCCGCACGCTGATGAGCTGGGACATCGAAGTGGACGAAGCGATGTTCCTCGGCGGCCTCGACAAGGGACCTTTTCTGCAGGTGTTCGAGCCGGACTTCTATTTCGACGACCAGCTCGCCCACGTGCACGCCGCTGCTCAGGCTGGCCCGAGCGGTCACGTGGACGCCGGAGTCGTGAATCTCACCCGCCGGTCGCAGCGGCCTTGAGTAC
>DASPUW010000354.1:0-11283 GCA_035622675.1 Burkholderiales bacterium
ATCGAAGCGGTCGAGAAAGCCGCGAACACGGGCAAGATCGGCGACGGAAAGATCTTCGTTTCCGATCTGCTGCAGGTCATCCGCATCCGCACCGGCGAGACCGGCGCCGAGGCTTTGTAGGGTAAAGGGGATGAATACCACGTCGCCGCCGCTCGCGTCGCCGAGTTGCGTCCGGCTCCGGCCACGCGACGGCTGCGCGATTCGAAGGCCCGGGCAACAGGCGCCATATCCATTCACCACAGGAGCAAAGTGATGAAACTCGTCACCGCAGTCATCAAGCCATTCAAGCTGGATGAGGTGCGCGCCGCGCTGTCCGAGGTCGGCGTCCAGGGCATCACCGTCACCGAGGTCAAGGGCTTCGGCCGGCAGAAGGGCCATACCGAACTGTACCGCGGGGCCGAATACGTCGTCGATTTTCTGCCCAAGGTGAAGCTCGAAGTGGCGATCCCGGACCAGCTGCTCGACCGCGTGCTCGATGCCATCCAGAAATCAGCCAACACCGGCAAGATCGGAGACGGGAAGATTTTTGTTTTCGACCTCGGCCAGGCCATTCGCATCCGCACCGGCGAGACCGGGGCCGAAGCACTTTAATCTAGGGAGAAGAACGCCATGAGAAGAATTCTGCTATCGCTCGTCGCCGCTGCGCTGCTGGGTGTCGCCGTCCCCGGCTTCTCTGAGGACAAGCCGGCCGAGGCACCAGCGGCTGCATCGGGCACAGCGGCGGCGCCTGCACCACCCGCACCGACCGAACCCCTGAAGATCGAGGTCGCCAAGATCAACTCTGGCGACACCGCGTGGATGCTGTCATCTACGGCGTTGGTCCTATTGATGACGATCCCAGGGCTGGCGCTGTTCTACGGCGGCATGGTGCGCAAGAAAAACGTGCTAGCCACGGTGATGCAAAGCTTCGCGATCACGTGTCTCGTGACCATCCTGTGGATGGTCGCCGGTTACAGTCTCGCTTTCATGCCGGGTAGCCCGTACCTGGGGAACTTGAGCCGCTTTCTCTTGAACGGCATGAGTTTCGCGACTGGCGACAAAGTCTCTGTATCGCACATCGCGACGAACGTGCCCGAGTCCGTGTACATGATGTTCCAGATGACCTTCGCGATCATCACACCGGCGCTTATCTGCGGGGCTTTTGCCGAGCGGATGAAGTTCTCTGCGATGCTCTGGTTCATGGGGATTTGGTCGATCGTCGTGTACTCGCCCATCGCACACTGGGTGTGGGAGCCGAGCGGCTGGCTGGCGCAGAAAGGACAGCTCGACTTCGCGGGCGGCACGGTGGTGCACATCAATGCCGGCATCGCCGGGCTCGCTGCCGCGTTCGCACTGGGCAAGCGCGTTGGCTACGGCAAGGAAGCGATGCCGCCGCACAACCTCACGCTGACCTTGATCGGCGCCTCGCTCCTCTGGGTCGGCTGGTTTGGTTTCAACGCCGGCTCGGCAGTCGCGGCCGACGGCCGTGCGGGCTTGGCGATGGCCGTCACACAGATTGCAACCGCAGCAGCGGCCCTTGCCTGGATGTTTACCGAATGGCTGGTGAAGGGCAAACCCAGCGTGCTCGGGATTGCCTCGGGTGCGGTCGCCGGCCTGGTCGCGATCACGCCCGCTTCCGGCTTCGTTGCCCCGGTGCCGGCGGTCATTATCGGAATCGCTGCGGGGGTCGGCTGCTACTACGCGGCCACCAGCGTGAAGAAGATGTTCGGCTACGATGATTCGCTCGACTGCTTCGGCGTGCATTGCATCGGGGGGATTATCGGCGCACTGCTTACCGGAGCGTTCGTATCCAAGGAGATCAGCGGAATGGAGGGCAGCGTGCTGACCCAATGCTGGGGTGTTGGCGCGACCCTGATCTACGGCTTCATCGTGAGCTTCATCATCCTCAAGGTGATCGACCTCACTATCGGCTTGCGCGTTACCGAAGAGCAGGAGCGCGAGGGCCTGGACGTCGCGCTGCACGGCGAACACGTCGAGTAACCGCCGGCGGCTGCGACCCGACCACGGGGCCGCAGTCCTCGAGCAAGATGTGGTTTGTGAAAAAACAGGGGCGCCTCCGGGCGCCCTTGTCGCTCCTGCGCGGTCATCCGGCACCACGCGGCCAGCAGATGCTGATGTTTTAAATTAGCATATTCTTCCTTTATGTCAAATACTTACGATGAGCTGACAACGCCTGGGAACGGTTTCTGCTGCCTTTGGATCAGGGCCGATGGAGCATCCGGCGCATTGTGAACCGTGAGGGCCACATGAGCGTAGACATCGACATGAAGGCGTGCAGCATCCTCGAGCGTTTCGGCGCCGAGCTTCTCGACGCAGAGGTCGACTATTGCTGCACGATGGACCTGCACGAGTTCACGATCACCCGCGGCGGCATGATCCATGAGATCGGTTTCACGGAACGCGTGCTGCAGTTGAAAGACATTCCCGACATCGAGGAAGTCGTCGCCAAGCTGGCGCGCGAAATCGAATCCAGCACGCAGCCGCGGAAGATTCGGGTCCGCAGCCGGGGCTCGGACAGCGCGGTCGAGCTAGTCAATTAGCCGGTCACTGCCGGCAACTCTCGTCGCCGTGCGGGGTCTCCGCTCGTGCGGGACGACCCCAACTGCCACAACATTGTGTTGACGAAGTTCGACAGGCCTCCGCGTTAGCGTTAAAACGCGTCTCAGGACGGCTTGGCCTGCTGATCCCAGCGGCGAGTGCAGTCCGGTTCGGAGGCAACCGAATGGGAAGCGTCGATAGCCATGCCTTCGCAAAGAGGGCCCGGCCGATTCTGTGGAAGCGCGATTACGATGCGGCTAAGGACCGGCTGCTGATGATCGCCAAAGGCGCTGACGGCGATCAACGCTTCCTTGCCCTGCTGTCCGAACTGACGGACTATGAACGTCGCAACCCTTCCGTCGAGATGACTCGCGCGGTCGAATGGGCTGAATGCGTGTTCGTGCCGGTGCTCCGCATCGGCAGCGATCCCGCGCGGCGTTGGTCCGACCCGACCTCGTAAATTTCCTGCCCCCTCGCGGGGCCGTGTGCACGTCGAAGCAGCGCGACGGCTGCTCGATCACTACGTGCTAGAATCGTGCCGAAGCACCACCCTCTCCGGTGGCGCGCCGGCTCCGGCACGACGTTGTCTCCTCCCGCCCGCCTCACCATCGCCACCCGCGAGAGCGCATTGGCTCTGTGGCAGGCAAACCACGTCCGCGAGTGCCTGTCAGCGCTCTATCCTGGGCTCGCGGTGGACATATTGGGCCTCACCACGCAAGGGGATCGTCTGCTCTCCTCGTCGCTGGCCAAGGTCGGCGGCAAAGGGTTGTTCATCAAGGAGCTCGAGGACGCCCTTGCATCGGAGCGTGCCGACATCGCTGTGCATTCGATGAAGGACGTTCCCGTGTCGCTGCCGCCTGGATTCGCGATTGCGGCCGTGACCGAACGAGACGACCCGCGCGATGCCTTCGTTTCAAACCGATATTCCCAGCTCCGCTCCCTGCCTGACGGCAGCCGCGTCGGGACTTCCAGCCTGCGTCGGGAGAGTCAGCTGCGCGCGCGCTACCCACAGCTGGAGGTGGCGCCGCTTCGAGGCAACGTGCTCACTCGTCTGCGACGGCTGGACGAAGGACAGTATGCGGCGGTGATACTGGCAGTGGCCGGGCTGAAGCGCTTGGGTCTGGCTGGCCGCATCACCACGGCGCTGGAGCCGGAAGACAGCTTGCCGGCCCCCGGGCAAGGCGCGTTAGCGATCGAATGCCGCGCAGCACGTGTCGATCTCGTCGACATGCTGGCGCCGCTCAATCATTCCGAGAGCGAATGGTGCGTGCGGGCTGAGCGCGGCGTGAGCCGCGCGCTCTCGGGGAGCTGCGCGGTCCCCATAGGCGCCTTCGCACAGCGGCTGGGCAGCAGCGTCCATCTGCGTGGTCTCGTAGCAAGCCCTGATGGCAGCCGTTACGTGTGGGCAGAGCGGCGGGCGGCGAGTCTGTCGACTGATCCCGAAGAACTCGGTCGGGCGCTAGCAGAGGACCTGCTGGCAGGGGGTGCACGCGACATTCTCGCCGCTCTCAACCTATGACGAGTGCCCCACAGCAACCGCTGCGGGGCCGCGCGGTGTTGGTGACCCGACCGATCCATCAAACCGACAAGCTGGTGGGGCTGATCAACGCAGCAGGAGGTGAGGCGATCCTGTTCCCGGCTTTGGCCATCGAGTCCCCCGAGAACCCCGCACCCGTCAGGCAGCTGCTCGCTGAGCTCGCGAGGTTCGATCTCGCCATCTTCGTGAGCTCCAATGCGGTCGAGTACGGACTCGCGCTGCTCGCGCGCTCCTGGCCCGGTGCGGTTCGGATCGCTGCGGTTGGCGCGGGCACCGCCGCGGCGCTGCGCCGCCGCGGGCTGGTTTGCGATGTCGTTCCCGCGAGCGCAGACAGCGAATCGTTAATGGCCTTGCCAGAACTGAGCGGCCTAGCCGAAGGCAAGCGCGTCCTGATCTTCCGTGGCGAAGGCGGGCGCGAGGTACTCGCCGACCGACTGCGCCAGCAGGGGACCGAGGTGATCTATGCCGAGTGCTATCGCCGGCTGCGTCCTCACGCGGACGCTCGTGCGCTGATTGCGCGTTGGGAGAGTGGTGGCCTGCATGCGGTCACGGTCATGAGCGGCGAGACTCTGGACAACCTGTGGAGCATGCTGGGAGAGGCCGGGCAGCACCTGCTGCGCCACACGCCGTTGTTTGCGCCTCATCCCAACATCGGACAGCGCGCCGCTGGCCTGGGGCTGACTGAGGTGTCGATTACGCCGCCCGGCGACGAGGGCGTGCTGCGCGGACTCACCACCTGGTTCGCCCAGCGCGCTCGTTAGGCGCTCGTCCAAGCCCAGGGAGGCTCCGTTCCGCCTCAACGCCCAAATCGTCTCGGTCGCGAACGTGAGACTTGATCAGCGCTTCCCTAGAGGTAAACTCTGGATTCACCTTCGCCTGATGCCACGGCCGTTCTCCCAGGATGGAACCCCAGCAGGATCAGCAGGCGCCACTACCTGAGCCCGGCGCGAGTTCCAGGCCCGCGTCTGCTGCTCATGCCGCGCTCCGAGAGCGGCTTGGGCGGTGGGGTCGGGACCGAGTCAATCAGCGCGCGCTGATCGCTCTGGCGATTGCTGGCCTGGTTGTCGCGCTGTGGATCGATACGCGCAACCGGATGCGCGATTTGCAGCAGGACGTCGTGCATAAGCTTGCCGAGGTCGACAGCTACGAGCGCGACAGCCGGCAGGCGGCGACGCAGGCACGCGACACGGCGCGCGACCTGGAATATCGGCTCGGCGTCATAGAGGGCCACGCGGCCGAGACGCAGGGTCAACGGCTGGCGGTCGAGTCGCTGTACCAGGAGCTCACGCGCAATCGCGACGAGCGCGTCCTGGCCGAAGTCGAGCAGATCTTGCTCATCGCCAGCCAGCAGCTGCAGCTCGCCGGCAACCTGAAGGCCGCGCTGATCGCCCTGGAAGCGGCGGACAGCCGGCTTCAGCGCGCCGACAGCTCGCAGTTTGCGCCGCTGCGCCGCGCAGTGCGACGAGATATCGAGCGGCTCAGGTCGACACCCTACGTCGATGTCGCTAGCATGAGTCTGCGCCTAGACGCTATGGGGCAAGAGGTCGATGCGCTGCCGCTGGCCATGGAGCAGCGCCCTGCGGAGGAGCCGCCGGTCTTAGCTCCTGCCGGGGAAGGCGCGCTAAGCCGGCTCGCGCGGGAAGCCTGGCGCGATCTCCGCAGCTTGATCCGCGTCCAGCGCGTTGATTCCGACGTCGTGCCGCTGGTTTCTCCTTCGCAGGCTTTCTATCTGCGCGAAAACCTCCGTTTGCGGTTGATGAGTGCCCGCGTGGCGCTGCTGGCGCACGAGGGAGCCGGCTTCAAGACCGACACGCGCGATGCCGTCGATTGGTTGCAACGCTATTTCGCCACCAGTGATCGCAAGGTCGCCGAGGCGTTGAGCACCCTCAGGCAGCTGGCTGAAGCTGAGGTTAGCAGCGAACTGCCCGATATTTCGGGCAGCCTGGAGGCGGTGCGTAGCGCCAAGGTCGTCCGCGAACGGAGTCAGCGTTGACCGGTGACGGACATGTCGGGAACAGGCGCGCCTGCCTTTGCGCAGCGCGCGAGCGTCGCGTCCCAGATGTTCACCGCTTCTGACAGAATGTCTTCCATGCGCGCACTGATATGGATCGTGGCACTGTTCGCCGTGGCTGTAGCGCTCACGTTAGCGGCTCGCTACAGTCCCGGATATGTGCTACTGGTCCTGCCGATGCACCGTGTGGAGCTCTCTCTCAACCTCGCCGTAGTGCTTCTGGTGATTGCGTTCGTCGCGGTCCACGGTTTGGTGCGGGCGCTGAGCCTGACAATAGCGCTGCCGTCCAGGGCGGTCGAGTTTCAGCGGGATCAGCGGCGTGCGCGTGCGCGCCGCGCCTTCCACGAAGCCGTGCGCGCCTTTTTCGAGGGACGCTTCGGGCGTGCTGAGCGAGCCGCCCGGCAGGCGTTGGAACAGGATGAGGCCGTCGCCTTGAGCCTGGTGCTCGCGGCGCGCTCAGCGCACGAGCTCGGGGCGCGTCAGACGCGCGACGAGTACCTGCGTGACATGGAGAGCCGCGCCCCGCAAGACGCGTATCTGAGGCTGATGACGCAGGCAGAGCTGCTGCTCGATGAGCAGCGCTACCCGGATGCGCTCCAAGCTTTGAGCCAACTCCCGGACAAGCACACCGCGGCACTCCGCCTGGAGCTCAAGGCGCAGCAGCTCACGCGGAATTGGGATCGGGTATTGCAGCTATTGCCGCAGCTAGAGCAGCGCAAAGTGCTGGAACCGACGCTGCTCGAACAGATCAAACGGCACGCTCAGACCGAGACTCTCCAGCGTCAGGGTCTGGATACGCAGAGTCTGCGCGCTGCCTGGGATCGCTTGTCGCCCGAGGACCGTAAGGATACTCGAATCGCCTCCGCGGCGGCGCGCTGCTTCATCGCGCTGGGCCAGGACAGCGAGGCACATGGGTTGATCGAGAACAGTCTGGACGCAAACTGGGAGCCAAGCCTGCTGCCGCTGTATGTGGAAAGCCTGCCGCGCGACGCGCGGCGCCACCTCGAGCGAGCCGAAGGGTGGCTGCAACAGCACCGCTCCGATCCGGCATTGCTGCTTGCGTTGGGCCAGCTGTGCGTGCATCAGGAGCTGTGGGGTAAGGCGCGCAGTTATCTCGAGGCGAGCCTGGCGATAGAGCCAAGCCACAGCGCGTACGTCCAGTTCGGAAGCCTGTTGGAGCGCATGGGTAAGCCGGATGAAGCGAGCCGCATGTATCGAGACGGGCTGGAGTTGGCCCTCTCGCAACTGAAAAAGAGCACCGGCGGTCGGCGCCGGCTTGCACTATAAGAACGGGGAGCTGGCGTCGGGCGACCGTTGAGCGCCGTGCAAAAGCAAGCACCCGGAAAACCTGATCGACCACTGCCAAAGGAGAGAGGAGGTACAGCCGAACACAAGCGAATTCACACACAGATCAACTGACGAAAGGTAGCGCGATGAACAGTACCGACGGCTCTCCAGTGATTGGCGACAAGGATCTGCCGCTCAAGGAGGACATCCGATTGCTGGGGCGGCTGCTCGGAGACACTCTGCGCGAGCAGGAGGGCGAGCAGAGTTTTGACCTGATCGAACGCATCCGCCAGACCGCGATTCGGTTCCGTCGCGACGGGGACATCCAGGCTAGGACCGAGCTGGGAGACATCCTCGGCGGGCTCAGCCACGCGCAGACCGTGTCGGTGACGCGCGCCTTCACCTATTTCTCCCAGTTGTCGAACATCGCCGAAGACCTGCACCACAACCGGCGGCGTCGAGCACACCAGATCGCCGGATCAGCACCACAGGACGGCAGCATGAGCGCGGTCCTCGCCCAGCTCGCGCGAGCGCAGGTCGCGCCGCAAACCATCGCAGCCTTTTTCCGCAACGCCTTGATCTCGCCCGTGTTGACGGCGCACCCGACCGAAGTCCAACGCAAGAGCATCCTCGACTGCCAGCTCGAGATCGCGCGGCTGCTGGCCGAGCGCGATCGAGTGCAACTGACGCCCGAAGAGATCGCCGCCAACGAGGAGCAGCTGCGTCGCGCGATTTTGACGCTGTGGCAGACCCGCATCCTGCGCGAGCTGCGATTGACGGTGCGAGACGAGATCGAGAACGGACTCGCCTACTATCGCTATACGTTTCTGCGCCAGCTTCCGCGCTTGTATGCCGAGATCGAGGATCAGCTCAAAGGGCGATGGGTCGACGAGGGCGTCGCGGTTGGACCTATCCTTCACCTGGGCACGTGGATTGGCGGCGACCGCGATGGCAACCCGTACGTTACCCACGAAGTGACCCGTCATGCGCTGCTGCGCCAATCATCTGTGGCGCTCGAGTTCTATCTAAGCGAAGTGCATCAACTAGGGGCTGAACTGTCCCAGTCCCTGCGCGTGGTCGGCGTGAGCTCCGAGCTCGAAGCGCTGGCAGCGCAATCTCCAGACGTTTCCGAACACCGTCGCGACGAACTCTATCGGCGTGCGCTCACCGGTATCTACGCTCGCCTGGCGGCCACCTCACGCAGCCTGGATCAGCCGCCTCCTGAGCGTTCGGAGCTGGCCGCTGGGCGGCCATATACCGATCCCGGGGAGTTCGGGGCAGAGCTTTCGATCATCAGCCGTTCGCTTTCGCAGAACGGCTCGGCGCGCCTGGCTGCGGGGCGGTTGCGCAATCTCCAACGGGCGGCCGAAGTGTTTGGATTCCATCTTGCGCCGCTCGACATGCGCCAGCACAGCGGTGTGCACGAAAAAGTGGTTGCAGAGCTCTTCCTCCTCGGCGCGCATCGCGAAGGTTACGACCAGCTGCCCGAGGCGGAGCGTCGACGCTGGTTGTTGGCTGAGTTGACCGTCCCCCGGCTGCTGCGCTCACCTTTTGTCAGCTACACAGAGGGTACGGCGAACGAGCTCCGCATCGTCGATACAGCGGCCGAGCTGCACCGGCGCTATGGTCCCGACGCGCTGCCCAACTACATCATTTCCAACGCCAACAGCGCGAGCGATGTCCTGGAGGTCGCGCTGCTGCTGAAAGAGGCCGGGCTGATGCAGCCGGGCGCCCCGCCGCGTCTTGCGCTCAACATCATTCCGCTGTTCGAGACCATTGCCGATCTGCGCGGCTGCGGCGCAGTCATGCAGGCACTGTTCTCGATTCCGGAGTATCGCCGCATGGTGGAGAGCCGCGGCGGAGTGCAGGAGATCATGTTGGGATACTCGGACAGCAACAAGGACGGCGGCTACCTCACCTCCAACTGGGAACTGTACAGGGCGGAAGTCAAACTGGTGGAGGTGTGCGAGCAGCACGCAGTAAAGCTGCGCTTGTTCCATGGCCGCGGGGGCACGGTCGGCCGTGGTGGCGGGCCGAGCTACCAGGCCATCCTCGCGCAGCCACCGGGCAGCGTTCAAGGGCAGATCCGCATCACCGAGCAGGGCGAGGTCATCGCAAGCAAATACTCCGACCCCGACATCGGCCGACGCAACCTCGAGACCCTGGTCGCGGCCACCATCGAAGCCACCCTGTTGAGTCGTGCGCCCGCAAGCGGGCACTCGGCGCAGCATAGCGAGGTGATGGAAGAGCTGTCGGGTGAGGCCTTCAAGGCGTATCGTCATCTGGTCTACGAGACGCCGGGTTTCGTGACGTTTTTCCGTACCGCCACGCCCATCACGGAAATCGCGGACCTGCACGTGGGCAGCCGACCCGCCGCCCGGCGCAAGTCCGATCGGATCGAAGATCTGCGCGCCATTCCGTGGGTATTCAGCTGGTCGCTCGCACGTATCATGCTGCCGGGCTGGTACGGCTTTGGCACCGCGCTAGAGCAGTTCGTCGCGCGCAGAGGGGACGGCGGCCTGGCCACCCTGCAGGAAATGTATCGGAGCTGGCCCTTTTTCCGGACCCTGCTGTCCAACCTCGACATGGTGCTGGCCAAGGCCGACATCCACATCGCATCGCGCTATGCCGCGCTGGTTGCCGACACTGAGCTGCGTGACAGCATCTTCGGGCGCATTCAGGCGGAGATGGAGCGCGCAGTCCGCTATGTGCTGGCTATCTCCGGCCAGCGCGAGCTGCTCGAGTCCAATCCCATGCTGGCTCGCAGTTTCCGCAACCGCTCACCCTACATCGACCCGCTCAATCATCTGCAGGTCGAGTCGCTGCGACGGTTCCGGGCCGGAGAGCAGGACGACAAGGTGAAGCGCGCCATTCTGCTGACCATCAATGGCATAGCTGCTGGTTTGCGCAACAGCGGCTGAGCTGGCGGGTCGGTCAGCCGAGCTTCGCGCCGTCCGACGGCGTGAAGGCGTCTGAGTAGAACTCGTCGTCCGGTAGATTGCAGCGCGACGTGAAGTCGGCGTGCGCCGCCTCCACCATGACGGGTGCGCCACAGGCGTATACCCGATGACCGGAAAGGTCCGGAAAATCCTCCATGACCGCGCGGTGGACCAGTCCAGTGCGGCCCACCCAGTCATCGTCGGGCCGCGCATCCGACAACACCGGCACATAGCTGAAGTTCGCGTGCTCTTGGCGCCACTTCTCGGGCAATGCGCTCATGTACAGGTCAGGCCGGATGCGCGCGCCCCAGTACAGCACCATCTCGCGCTTGATCCCGATGTGAAAGGCGTGCTCCACAATGCTCTTGAGCGGGGCAAAGCCGGTACCGCTCGCGAGGAACACGATCGGCCTGTCGGCGTCCTCCCGCAGGAAGAACGTCCCCAGCGGTCCCTCGAAGCGCAGGATGTCGCGCTCCTTCATCTTGTTGAAGACATAGTCCGTGAAGGCGCCGCCCGCCATGTTGCGAACGTGCAGCTCGATATGATCGTCGTCCTCCGGTGGGTTGGCCATGGAGTAGGCGCGGCGCTTGCCGTCACGCATGATGATTTCGAGGTACTGGCCGGCGAGAAACTGCAGCCGCTCGTTCGCGGGCAGACCCAAGTACAGCACGGCAACGTCGTGGGAAGGGCGCTCGATTCTTTGCACCCGGCACGGCAGCCTCTTGATCGGTAGCTCGCCGGCGGCGCTGATCTCGCGCGCTTCGATGACGAGATCGCTCAGCGGCCGGGCCTGACAGAACAGCGCAAAGCCGAAGCGCTTCTCGACATCCGGCAGAATGTGCGCCGCATACTGACCGTAATCTACCGTGCCTTCCAGCACCTTTCCCTTGCAGGCGCCGCACGCGCCGTTGCGGCAGCCGTAGGGCAAAACGATCCCGTTGCGCATCGCTGCTGCCAGCACCGTCTCGCCT
>DASPUW010000355.1:0-2024 GCA_035622675.1 Burkholderiales bacterium
GGTAGCGGGCAATATGAATCTGATCCTGCCGCGCCAGGGTTTTCTCGAGGGATTGCGCAGGCTGTGCACGGACTACGGCGCGCTGCTCATCTTCGACGAAGTGATGACGGGCTTTCGCGTTGGCCCGCAGGGCGCGCAGGGCTTGTATGGGATCCGCCCTGACTTGACCACCCTGGGCAAAGTGGTGGGAGGAGGCATGCCGCTGGGCGCATTCGGCGGACGGCGCGACATCATGCAATGCATCGCGCCCCTCGGCCCCGTGTATCAGGCCGGAACGTTGTCAGGCAATCCGCTCGCAGTCGCGGCCGGACGGGCGACGCTCAAGCTGGTGCAGGCTGCGGGCTTCTTCGACCACCTCTCGGCGACCACGACGAGCCTGAGCGAAGGGCTGGCGCGCGCCGGGCGCGAGGCTGGTGTCGCGTTCTCAGCGCAGTCGATCGGAGGGATGTTCGGTGTCTATTTCGCCGAGCGCCCCCCGCAGTCTCACGCCGAGGTGTTGGCGTGCGATCGGGGTGCGTTCAACCGATTTTTCCACGCCATGCTCGACTCTGGCGTCTACCTGGCGCCGTCTGCCTTCGAGGCCGGTTTCGTCTCGGCCGCACATACCGCGCGGGACATACAACAGACCGTCGAGTGTGCGCAACGCGCGCTGCGGCAGATCAACGCGCGCGTGTGAGGCGCCGCCTTACCTCAGCCCTGAAATGTAGTCGGACAGCGCCGTTATTTCCTTGTCGCTCAAACGACCCGCAATTGTGCGCATCATGGCGTTCGCGTCGTTGTCGCGCTCGCCGCTGCGAAACGACTGCAGCTGGGCTGAAGTGTAATCGCGGTGTTGCCCTGCCAGGCGGGGAAACTGGGTCGGAATCCCCGCCCCGTTCGGCGAATGGCAGCCGGAGCACGCCGGCACACCGCTGTCGCTTACGCCACCGCGATACAACTTTTGTCCGATCGCCGCGAGCATTCGGTCCTGGGCTGTGCCCGGCTGGGGTTTTTGCGCGGCGAAGTAGGCCGCGAGGTTGCGCATGTCTGAATCGGATAGGTTGGACACCATGCCGCTCATGACGGCGTTCTTGCGCCGGCCCGCTTTGTAATCCGAGAGCTGCTTGTAGATATAGCTTGAATGCTGGCCGGCGAGGCTCGGGTTCGCGGGTATCGGGCTGTTGCCGTCCGCGCCATGGCAGGCTGCGCACACGCTGTTCACTATCGGCTCGGCCTTGGCGGCGTCGCCCTTGTCCGTCCCTGCCGCGGGAGACGGGAGCGCAAAGGACGCGAGCGCGAGAAACAGCGCAAACGTTGCGTCTCGTAGATGCGGTGTTCTCATTCCTGTAGGCTTGTGCGTCGCCGGAAGCGGCGACGCGAAGCGCGCATTCTAGCCCATCCGTCGTTCTCCCGATCAATGCGCCCGGTCATGTTTCATCGCGTCCACTACCTTCTCAGCGTCGGGGAGCTCTCCCAGTTTCCGCCGGACCGCGGGGCAGAGGTGGCGTTCGCTGGCCGGTCCAATGCGGGCAAGTCGAGCGCGATCAACGCGCTCTGCGGCCGTCGCGGCATTGCGTTCGTGAGCCGGACACCGGGCCGAACGCAGCTCATCAATTTTTTTCAGCTGGGAGCGGGGCAGTATCTGGTTGACCTGCCCGGCTACGGTTACGCGAACGCGCCCGGGGCGCTGCGGAAGCGCTGGGAAGCGCTGATCGGTGCATATCTGCAGCAGCGGCGGGCCCTGCGCGGCTTAATTCTGGTGATGGATGCGCGCCACCCGCTGACGCCGCTTGACCGGCGCATGCTGGACTGGTTCGCCGGCACTCGACGGCCCGTGCACGCCCTGTTGAGCAAAGCCGACAAGCTCAGTCGTCAGGCGGGTGAGCGCCAGCGAGTCGAGACTCAGGAAACGCTGTCGCGTCTTTATCCCACCACCAGCGTGCAGCTGTTTTCCAGCACAGCTCACATCGGGCTGGAGCAGGCGCGCGGAGCGCTAGCGACCATGCTCGAGACGAGCGACGGAGCAGAAGACCACATCCAAGACG
>DASPUW010000356.1:0-7407 GCA_035622675.1 Burkholderiales bacterium
AATAGCCGGCGCAGCGTAAGTCTGACGTTTCATGCTTATCTCCTCCCAAAAACTACCGCCATTGCGTGGCTGCCGGCCAGACGCAATCCTCGCGCGGAAGACCCGCATGTCTACCTGCCCGCGGCCTCGTGTGCCAAAATCATGCCCGCCTGCTTTCTCCTTAAAAATCAAAGCTCTTGGATGAGTGTCCAGGTATGCAAATGTCTGTGTCGCGCGACCCTCTCTGCGGCGCCAAATTGTCAACCGATTGACAAGATTGAAAGTTCGTCCGTCGGGATACCGCGACGCTGGAAGCGGGGCGCGGGATCCATAGAGCCCAAACCCAACGTCATAACGACCCCGAGAAATTCCCGCGACTTGCTCTCGATCCCGATCCGAAGAGATACTGTTCGGGCGGCGCATACGAAATGCATCGCAAACCGCGGTCGGCTCGCGGCGACTACGCCTGAGATGGCAAGGAGTCACACATGAAAGCAGTGGTCTTTCCCGGAGATCGCAAGGTTCAGGTTCTCGATTTTCCGGACCCGGTGCCTGGGCCGGGCGAAGTGGTGCTCGAGATCAAGGCGTCGGGCATGTGCGGCAGCGATCTGAAGTTCTATCGGGCCGCAGGCGGCGCAGCTTCGCTGGGATTCAAGACCGCCAGCGGCCCGGTGATCGCCGGACACGAGCCATGCGGCGTGGTCGCCGCGGTTGGCGCCGGCGTGAGCGACAAGCAGGCCCGGGTCGGCATGCGCGTCATGCAACATCACTACCGCGGCTGCGGCGTGTGCGCGCACTGTGCGACGGGTTGGATGCAGCTGTGCGTGGAAGGGGTCGCGGAGGTCTATGGCGTTACCGGGCATGGCGCCCACGCCAGGTACATGAAGTGTCCGGCTCGGACGCTGGTCCCGCTGCCGGACGAGCTGTCTTTCGATACGGGGGCCGCGATATCGTGCGGTACGGGAACGGCCTGGGGCGCGCTCCACAGGCTGGGCCTGCAAGGCGACGACACGATCGCGATCTTCGGCCAGGGCCCGGTTGGGCTGTCCGCCACGCAGCTCGCCACCGCGCTGGGAGCCCGCGTCATCGCGCTGGACACGAGCGAGCAGCGCCTCGCCCGGGCCAAGGAGTTCGGCGCCGACCAAGTCATCAATCCCAAGGATACGGAAAACGTCGTGCAGGCGATCAAGGACCTAACCCACGGCCGCGGAGCCCAGCTGAGCCTCGACACGTCGTCGTCCCCGGCTGCCCGGGCTCAGGCGGTCCGCTGCGTCAGAACCTGGGGTAAGGCCTGCTTCGTAGGCGAGGGCGACAGCGTGACTCTCGACGTGAGCAACGACCTCCTGCGCCGTCAGGTTACGTTGATCGGGTCGTGGACTTTCTCCACCGTCGGTCAGGCTGAATGCGCACGCTTCGTCGCGGATCGAGGCGTCGACGTTGATCGTCTCTTCACCCACCGCTGGCCCCTGGAGCGGGCGGAGGAAGCCTACCGGCTGTTCGACACGCAGACGGCGGGCAAAGGCGTCTTCAACCCAGCGTGACGCGGTGGCTGCTGCGTCAGGGAGCGCCGCACGGCGCCAGCAGGAAGGCGACTTGGGTCAGTCGAGCCATCGCATAGGCTTCATCGGTGTAGGGGTCATGGGCGAGCCCATGTGCCGCAACCTGGCGCTCAAGTCAGGTGCGACGCTGGTCGCGCTCGACCGCGACCCGGCTCCGCTGCGGCGTCTGGCAGAGCACGGCGTGCGCGCGGCCAGTCAGGTGCGCGATGCAGTCGAGGCTTCGCAGTTGGTGTTTCTGGCGCTGCCTTCGGGCGCTGCGGTCGATGAGCTCGCGCATGCTCCGGATGGGCTTCTCGCCTCGATCGGAGCCAATCAAGTCGTGGTCGATCTGGGAACGTCGCCTGTCGATCTCACACGCGAGCTCGCCCTCGAATTTGCTGCGCGCGGCTCCGTCTTCGTCGACGCGCCGGTGGCCCGCACGCGCGCAGCAGCGGAGGCCGGGACGCTCGCGGTCATGGTCGGTGCGGAGCCGGCCGTGTTCGAGCAGGTGCGGCCGCTTCTGTCGACCTTCGCGAGCGAGATCACGCATTGCGGTCCCGTCGGCTGCGGCCAGGTGGTCAAGATCCTGAACAACATGGTCCTGTTCCAGACGGTTGTCGCTATCGCGGAGGCGAAGGCGATCGGCGAGCGCGCCGGGGTCGCTCCGGCGCTGTTGTTCGAGGCGCTCTCCAGGGGGTCGGCGGACAGCTTTGCGCTGCGCAACCACGGCATCAAGGCGATGCTGCCGGGCGAATTCCCGACGCGAGCGTTCTCCGTAAGCTACGCGCGCAAGGATCTGGGCTATGCGTTGCGCCTGGCCGAGCAAACCAAAGTCGAGGCATCGGGCGCCGCCAACGTCGACCGCTGGCTCGCGCGCGCGATCGAGCTTGGCATGAGCGAGCAGTACTGGCCAGTCGTGAGTCGCCTGGTCGGACGATAAGCGCGATCAGTACACCGCGCGGCCGCCAGTGATGTCGAACAGCTGGCCGGTGGAGAAGGAGCATTCCTCCGAGCACAGCCATGCCACCATTGCGGCGATTTCGGCGGTCTCGACGAAGCGGCCCTTGGGAACCTGTTGCACCAGCCACTGCACCTTCCCCGGCGGGAAGCCGCTCAGGATATCGGTCTGCGCAACCGACGGACACACCGCGTTGACGAGGATCTCGGTGTCGGCTAGCTCGCGGCCGAGCGCCTTGGTGAGACCGATAACCGCAGCTTTCGACGCGCCGTAGGCGGCAAAGCCGGGGGTGCCGTTCTTGCCGGCGATCGACGCGATGTTCACGATCCGTCCGTAACCCGTGCGCTGCATCACCGGCACAATCATCTTGCAGCACAGGAACACGCCTACCACGTTCACGTCGAAGACGCGACGAAAGTCGGCGAGCCCGTATTCCCAACTCTGCACGGCAGGCCCGTTGATGCCGGCGTTGTTCACCAGGATGTCGATTTTGTCGAAGCGCTGCACCGTCGAGCGCGAGGCGCGCTGCACCGCGTTCTCGTCGGTCACATCCACCTGTTCGACCGCGACTCCGCCGAGCGGCGACAGCGTCTGCCCAGCGGCCCGCAGCGCCGCAGCATCCGTGTCCCACATGGACACGGCCGCGCCCGAGCGCAACAGCCGCTCCGCGATGGCAAGCCCGATGCCGCGCGCGGCTCCGGTCACGACCGCCACGCGACCGGAAAGGTCGATGTTGTTGGTCTGCATCGACGCTAACTGAGATAGGTTCTAGAACTTACCGAACTTGAGATAGGCCCGCTGTGGATCCATTCCCGCCAGGATGGCGGTGCGCACGGCGTTCTCGGTCTGCAGAACCTGCTCGGTTCGGGCGATGACCTCTTCGGCCATGGAGCCCGGGATCACCACCACGCCGTCGCGGTCGGCGAGTAGGTAATCGCCGGTCGAAACGGTGACTTCCCCGATAGTGATCGGCTCCCCGAAGCGGTCGGGCACCCAGCGGCCAACGATGTCCTTCGGCGTGGTGAAGCTGCAGAAGACCGGGAAGCCCAGCTCCAGAATGAACTCGGTGTCGCGGCATCCGCCGTCCACCACGTAGCCGCGCACGCCGCGGAAGTTGAGCGTCTCGGCCGAGAGCTCGCCCATCAGCGCGATCTCGTAGGTGTGCGGCTGGCAGACCAGCACCTTGCCGGCCGGCGCCTTCGACAGCAAGCCGGTCCATTGCACCAGGGTGTCGTGCGGGTCGCGCGTCAAGTCGACATGGCCGCTGACGGTGTACACCTCGCCCGCCAGCTTCTTTGCGGGATCGAGTGGCTTGATGGACGGCGGCAGAACGCAGCGCCCCTGCCCTATGCCGCGCAGCACGTCGTGTACCGCAGCGGCGTAGCAGGTCATGAGCCGCGCCGCGAGCGCGTCGGATCGGTCGCTCAAGGTTGTCTGCCTCGTCAATGCCGGACCTGGCCAGCCGCGGCCGCTTCTCCAGCCGGGCTCGCCGCTCTGCGTGCGAGCACGATCATCTCGTTTGCCACCAGCGCAGCGATGACCAGCAGCCCGCCCGCTGCAGCCATCGTCCCGGGAGACTCGCCCGCCACCAGCCAGGTCAACAGTGTGCCGAATACGATCTCGAGCACGGCGAGCATGCCGATCTCCGCCGCCCGCAGCCGTGGGGCCGCAGCCAGCATGAGCAGGCAGCCGAGCCCGAGCTGCACGACTCCCATGATAACAAGCAGCGCCAGATCCCATCCTTCCGCCCGGAATGGAACAGCCAGAGGCAATGCGATGAGCATGGCGAAAACGCCCGACAGGACCAGCGTCGGAATCATGTCCACTTCGGCGCGCGTCCTGCACAGCAGAACGACGTTGCAGGCGAACGCCAGCGGAATCACCAGGGCAATCAGGTTGCCAGTCAATCCGCCGGTGGCGAGGGACTCGACGAACATGAGGCCAATGCCGCCGCAGGCGGTGACCATCGCCAGCCAGCTGCGCGCGTCAACGTGCTCGCGCAAGAACAGCCTGCCGAGGACGGCCGCAGCGAACGGCGAAATGCCGCTCAACACCAGAACATTGGCCACCGTGGTGCGGCCCAGAGCGAGAATGAAACAAACATACATCAGCGCCCATAAAGCGCCCACGATCAGTCCGGGCGCTCCCACCGCGCGGATGCGCTGGACCGTGGCGCCGCGGTACTGGGCCGCGAGCACACCCAGCACGAACAGGGTCATGAACAGCGACCGCCAGAAAGTGATCTCCCAGGCGCTCTTGAGATGCAGGCTACGCACGAGCATGCCGGCGCTCGCCCAGCACAGCGTGGCTCCGATCATCAGCAGCACGCCTCTGGCGTGCTCCGAGAGCCCGTTTCCCGTCGCCAGAGAAGCAGCGCGCGACATCAATAGGTAGCGCGTCCCCCGGACAGGTCGAACACCGCGCCGGTGCTGAAGGAGGCGTCCTCGGTGCACAGCCAGCACACCATGGATGCGATCTCGTCGACGCGTCCGAAACGGCCCATCGGGATCCTCTGCAGCATGTAGTCGATGTGCTGCTGCGTGACCTGATCGAAGATCGGCGTCTTGACCGCAGCGGGCGTGACGCAGTTGACTGTGATGTTCTGCTTGGCGAGCTCCTTGCCCAGCGACTTGGTTAGACCGATCACCGCTGCCTTCGAGGAACTGTAGGCGGACGCAGACGGATTGCCTTCCTTGCCCGCGACCGAGGCGATGTTGACGATGCGGCCGTACCCGTTCTTCTGCAGATAGGGCACCACCTCGCGGCAGGCGTAGAACACACCGTGCAGATTGACGTTGTGCACCCTGACCCATTCGTCGACCGGGAATTCCCACAGCATGGCATTGGCACCAGCGACACCCGCCGAGTTGACCAGGATGTCGATTTTTCCCAAGGCCGAAGCCGTGTCTTTGACAGCGGCTGCAACCTGCTGGTGACTCGCGACGTCGACGTTGGCCGTATGTACCTTGGTCTTCGCGGCGAGCTCCTTTGCAATGCGCGCGAGGGCGGTGGCGTCGCGGTCCCACAGGCTCAGCGCGGCGCCCGACTCGGCCATTCGTTGCGCGATGGCAAGCCCGATGCCGGACACGCCGCCGGTAACAATGGCGACGCGACCAGCGAGATCCAGTTTGTTCATGCCTCCTCCATGAAATCTAGAATCTAGTACCCAGTGCTTTTGCCGAGGTACAGAGCAAGCAGCACCAGCAGGACGATGCCTAGGACCCAGGCCCACAGCGGAATCTTGCCCCGCGCTGCAACCACCGCCTCGGCCGTCTGCACCGGCGCTGGCGCCACCGCAGCGTTGAACCGGGCGAAGAAATCGTCCGCCATCTTGCGCGCCACGCCGTCGACCAGGCGCGAGCCCACCTGCGCCAGCTTACCGCCGATCGTCGCCTGCGCGCTGTAGGAAAGCCGTGTCTCACCGTCTGCCGGCGAGAGCGAAACCTTGCAGCTGCCCTTGGCAAAGCCGGCCGCGCCGCCCGAGCCCTCGAACGCGAGCGAGTAGCCGTTCGGCGGATCGACGTCGGAGAGCGAGAGGCGCCCGCTGAACTTCGCCTTCACCGGGCCGATCGCCGCGCTTAGCACGACGCGATATTCCGTATCCGACACCCGCTCCATGACTTCGCAGCCCGGGATACAGGCCTGCAGGATCTGTGCATCGTTCAGCGCTTCCCACACGCGCTGCTGCGGCAGCGCGATCAACTGCTCCCCTGTCATGTCCATCGCGGCCTCCGTGTGTTGGCTGCATCGGCCAGCGCCGCGCCCACGTCGAGCAGCGTCGCAATGTTGTGCGCAGGCAGGAAGGCGTCCACATGCGGCAGCATGGCGCGTACCCCGGCCGGGCGCGGCTCGAACCCTTCGTAGCGCAGCAGCGGGTTGAGCCAGATCAGCTTCCTGCAGGAGCGGTGCAGGCGCTCCATCTGCGCGCCGAGATCGTCGCCCAGCTCTCGGTCCAGGCCGTCGGAGATCACCAGCACCACGGCGTTCTGCCCGAGCAGGCGCCGCGACCAGCGCAGGTTGAACTCGCGCAGGCTGGCGCCGATGCGGGTACCGCCGGACCAGTCGGCCACCGCCTGGGCCACGCCGTTCAGGGCCAGATCCACATCCCGATGACGCAGATGCCGCGTGATGTTGGTCAGCCGGGTGCCGAATACGAACGTATACACGCGATCGCGGTCGTTGGTCACAGCGTGCAGGAAGTGCAGGAACATGCGCGAGTACCGGCTCATGCTGCCGGAGATGTCGCACAGCACGACGAGCGGCGGGTGACGTCGCGCATGCGCGCGCCGCTTGAGCGGAATGACGTCCGCGCCGGCGCGCAGGCTCGCACGCAGAGTGGCGCGCATGTCGACCAGCGGGCCATGCGCATGCGGTGTCAGTCGGCGCGTGCGCACCTCGGGAATCGGCAGGCGCAGCTGCGCGATCATGCGCTTGGCCTGGGCCAGCTCGGCGCCGCTCATGCTCTCGAAATCCGCCCGCTGCAGGACCTCACGCTCCGAGACGGTGAACGCCGCATCGAGCACCACCTCCTGCCCCTCCGCGGCCGTGTCGGGTTGTCGTTCCTTTGCGCGCGGGAGCAACGCTTCGGCTACACGCCTGAACGGCTCGGATTCTTCGGGGCGGCCGCGGCCATAGACCTTCGGCAGCATGAGGGCCATCACGCGCTCGAGCATGCGCGGGTCGCGCCAGAAGATGTGGAACGCCTGGTCGAACAGCTCGAACTGCTCGCGGCGATCGAGGAATAGCGCGGCGAGCGTCCAGTAGAAGTCGTCCCGGCGCGCGACGCCGACGACTTCCAGCGCCTTGAGCGCATCGATCACTCGATCCGGCCCGACCGGCACACCAGCCCCGCGCAGCACTCGCGCGAAATGCATGACGTTCTCGGCGAGCCGCCCGACGCCGGCAGCCACTGCGCTCATGGGGCGAGAAACA
>DASPUW010000357.1:0-2921 GCA_035622675.1 Burkholderiales bacterium
GCGCCGCATATCGGCGATCACGCGCTCGCCCAGCCACGAAACGAGGTAGAAGCGCGTGTAAGTTGCTGCGGCCATCACCGCGATCACGCCGAGCAGAGCAACCAGCGCGGCGTTCAGCGCGCTCGCATCCCCGTGTGCGAACCCCATGTCCACCACACGCCTCAGGCCCTGCCCGATGATCAGAAAAGAGCCCGCGGCGACGATCAAAGCGATCGCAGCTCCCGCGATGCGAGCGCGGTACGGCACGACGAAGTCCAGCAGAATGGCGAGATGACGCAGGCGCGCGAACGCCGTCGCTGGCTGTGGCGCGGCCGGCGCCAAGCGGTCGACCGGCTCGGGCTTCACGCCGACCTCTTGGCAGGCAGCCGGCGCGATGGCACTTGCGCTCGCTGTGCGCGCTCATGCTCGGCTACGAAGTCAGCCAGCAATTCGAAATCGCGCCTCCGCGCGCTACCGGGCCGTGCGACCAGCGCGATGCGCCGCGAGGGGACGTGCGGCGCGAATGGTCGGGCGATGAGCTTGGTGCCGCGCAGTGCGCCCGCCTTGAGCGCGATCTCCGGCAGCAGCGTCACACCAAGGCCGCCTTCGACCATCTGAATCAGCGTGCTCAGGCTGGTGGCCTCGATGCGCGATTCGGGATTGGCGAGGCGCCCGCCGCACGCGGCGATGGCGTGTTCGCGCAGGCAATGGCCTTCCTCCAGCAGCAGAACCTGGCCCGGGTCGAGCGATTTCACGGCCACGGCCTTTTCCTGCGCGTGCGGATCGTCCTCGCGGGCGACGAACCAGAACTCATCCTTGAACAGCTCGCGCACGAGCAGCTCACCGGTTTCGAACGGCAGTGCGATCAACGCCATGTCGAGCTGGCCGGCGCGCAGGCGCTCGAGCAGCCGCTCGGTGAGGTCCTCCCGCAGATACAGCCGGAGCGCCGGGTATCTCCGGCGCAGCGCCGGCAGCAGCCCCGGCAGCAGAAACGGCGCTACGGTCGGGATGGCGCCCAGGCCGACCAGGCCCGTGAGCGGCTCGGCCGCGCTCTTGGCGGTGGACACCAGATCGTGCGCAGCTGCCAGCAAGCCACGAGCACGCTCCACCACTTCCGCACCCACGGGCGTGAGTCGCACCACGCGCGTGTCGCGCTCCACCAGTTGCACGCCGAGCAGGTTCTCCAGCTCCTTGATCCCGGCCGACAGCGTGGACTGTGTTACGAAGCTCGCTTCCGCTGCCTGGCGGAAGTTGAGGCGGTCGGCCAGCTCGACCAGGTAGCGGAGCTGGCGCAGCGACGGCAGGGTGCTCGAGCTCATTGTCCGTCTGATCGGTTCACTCGATCAGTTTAAACGAGAAAGATCATTGGATCGATCAGTTGGAATAGCCCAAAGTGCCTGCATCTGCGTTTTCAATCAGGCAATTTCTAGAGGAGCGAGACATGTTGACCGTAGGCGACCGCATACCAGGTTTCAACCTGCAGGCCGTGGTTTCGACCGAGCAGGACAAGGCCTTTACCACGCTCGACGACAGCGCCAACCCGGGCAAGTGGAAAGTGATCTTCTTCTGGCCCAAGGACTTCACCTTCGTGTGTCCGACCGAGATCGCGGCTTTCACCCGGCTGAATGCCGAGTTCAACGACCGCGACGCGGTGATCTACGGCGTGTCGACCGACAGCGAGTTCGTTCATCTTGCGTGGCGCCGTTCGCATCCCGACTTGAAAGACCTGCCCTTCCCCATGCTGGCCGACATCAAGCGCGAGCTGTCGCAGGGGTTCGGCGTCCTGCACAAGCGGGAGGGCGTCGCTCTGCGCGCCACCTTCATTGTCGACCCGCAGGGCATCGTGCGCTTCGTTTCCGTCAACGACATGAGCGTGGGCCGCAATCCGGAAGAGGTGCTGCGCGTGCTCGATGCGCTGCAGACGGACGAGCTATGCCCATGCAATTGGCAGAAGGGCGAGGCCTTCCTCAAGGCGGCATGACCCGTGACCCGTCATTCGTAACCCAAGCGCATCAGGAGACGTGAAGTGTCCATTCAAACATTGAGAGACCAGTTGCCGGATTACGCGAAGGACCTCAAGCTCAATCTGGGTAATCTCGCCAACGAGACGCTGCTGTCGGAAGTCCAGAAGGCCGGTACTTTCATCGCAACCGCGATTGCCTCCCGCAACCCGGAGGTCATCGCGGCAGTGCTGGCCGAGTTCGGACCAAAGCTCGATCCCGCCGCCCTGAACGCCGTGAAGGCGGCCAGCGCGATCATGGGGATGAATAACGTGTACTACCGCTTTCTGCACCTCGCCGAAGGCGAGGATTACAGCGAGCTGCCGGCAAGGCTCCGCATGAGCGTGATCGCGAGCCCGGGTGTTCCGCGCCAGGATTTCGAGCTGTGGTGCCTGGCGGTCTCGGCAATCAACGCATGCGGCCGCTGCATCAGCGCGCACGAGAAAGTGCTGCGTGACGCAGGCATGACCCGAGAACAAGTTCAGGCTGCGGTGCGCATCGCATCGGCGGTGCACGCTGTAGCCGTCACGCTCGAGGCGGAGCAAACGCTGCAGACGCAGCCGCTGGCGCAGGCCGCCTGAGACGATCTCGCGAAGCGGTAATCCGTTCCTAAGGCTTCGGCGGGTTGGCGGCCGCCTTGGCCGATTCCTGCAAAGTCTGCAGCGCCGACTTCTGCATTTCCAGAGTCTTGATCGTCATCTGCAGGAAGGTGAGGTTCATCTTCAGCCAGTTCTCGACCGAGTGCAGCTCGGCAATCTTGCGCTCGACCTCGCCGACGTCCATCGTGGGCGTGAACATGCCCGGAATGGGAAACGACGTCGGGTTCCACATCTTCTGGAAGAACTCGAACAGATCTTTCGAGGAATCTTCGCTCATGCGTAGAGCCCCTGATCACATCGTGGGGCCGAGCACCCAGGGCGCGAACTCGTCTTCGCCGTAGCC
>DASPUW010000358.1:0-4933 GCA_035622675.1 Burkholderiales bacterium
TTGCGTGACGTAACCCTCGGGCGCAAGCCGAAGCGACCAGTTCTCGATCCACACTCAGGTGCTTCCCGTTTCGGCGCCTGCCAGCCCCAGGCCTTCGCGCGCCGCACGCTGATCGTGACGCAGCCTTCCGAACTTTGCATCCGCGACCGCGGCATGAGCGAACACCAGCTGCTTGGGAGCGAAGGCGCTTGGATTGTCTTCCTGCACCTGCGGCCGATTCCGGAAGAAGGTGATCTGTACGCCGAGCTCGCGACTCGTCCCATCACTCACCCACCCGGTGATGTACCACCACTCGGTCCGGTACAGCGGATGCGCGCCGTGATCGCGCGGGAACGCGAGCGTCCGACCACGGCTCACCTCCGGATACGCTGCCCACGAGCGCGCCGCACATGCGAGCAGCGGTAGAGTCAGAAAGCGCCTGCGCCCGCCCCTCACCTTCTCACCTCTTCAGTTTTCACTCTGAGCTAGACTTACCCGCTATTCCGACAACTACAGTGCAATCGTCACCCCGGGAGGAATGCCGTGATCAAACCCTATACCGCCGTCGGGCTGATTCCCACGGTGCGGGGTATCCGCAAGCGCAAGGACATCATGATCAACCTCGAGCACCTGTCGCACCTGGTGAAGGCTGCGGCCTGGCTGTCCAGCCTCGATCTGCCGGTGCGTCTGATCGCCTTCCCCGAGGGCGCGCTGCAGGGGTTCAACGATGAGGTGCTGGACCTCGATCACGTGCAGTTCGCGCGCGAGGGCGCGATCGACATTCCGGGCGAAGAAACCGAATACCTTGGCAGAATCGCCAAGGAGTACGACGCGTTCATCATGGCGCAGGCCAAGGCGCGTCATCCCGATCTCAAGGACCGTTTTTTCAACGTCGGCTTCATTCTCGACCCCAAAGGCAAGCTCATTCTTCAGCATTACAAGGTCTCGCCGCTGTTCCCGGTCGAGCACTCGGTCTGTCCGCACGATGTGTATGACTGGTGGGTGGAGAAATACGGGCGCAACCTGCAGTCGTTCTGGCCGGTAGTCGACACCGACATCGGGCGTCTCGGCATCATGATGGCCAATGAAGGGTCGTATCCCGAGAACGCGCGGGCGCTGGCCATGAACGGCGCGGAGGTAGTGTACCGTGCATCGTACCCGCATCCGGGCACGGGCAACGAACTGTTCGAGATTCAAAGTCGCGCCAGAGCACTGGATAACAACATGTACGTTGTGGCGCCCAACATGGGCACCTATTATCTCTTCGCCGAGGAGAACACCCCGATCGACACGTTCGGCGGGCGCTCCTTCATCATCAACTACAAGGGACAAATCGTAGGGCGTCAGGACTACGGGGCGGGGTCAACCTACGTAGGCGGGGTGATCGACATCGAGGCGCTGCGCGACCATCGGGCGCGCGCGCAATGGGACAACTGGATGAAGGACCTGCGCACCGAGCTGTACCAGATCGTCTACGAGCAGCCGATCTACCCGAAGAATCTGTACCTCAAGCGCGCGCCGATGAAGCACGCGGAATACCGCGAGAAAGTGATCAAGACCCAGATCGCGCTGATGCACGAGCGCGGCATCTGGAAGAAGCCGCAGCGCTGAGCTTATCGCGCGCTTTCGCGGAGCCCGCGCGGTTCGACGTCAAACGTGCAGGCTGGCGCCGATGCTGCTGCGGCTGAGCCGGGCGGGAGATTCGGGATGGCGAAGCGAGCGTTCCGCACGCCGGAACGGAAACGCGAGCTGTCCGATGTAGGTGTCCGGAACTCTCGTGCTGCTCGTTCCGAAGCGGGTCGGTTGAACCCCCCTCGGAAGATAAAGCGTGCCGAAGACCAGGTCTAGAAAGGGAAACATGGGCGCGTAGTTCTTGTTGAGCCCCGCATCTTCCGTGGTGTGGTGCCAGCGATGGAACAACGGGCTCGCGATGATGTAGCGTAACGGTCCAAACGACCAATTCAGATTGGCATGCAGCAGCGTGGAATAGAAGCTCAGAAACAGAACGTAACCCGCGAGCGCCTTGAGCGGGAAGCCGAGGCAGGCCAACACCGACGTCTGCACCAGTTTGGTCACGAGGTCATTGATCGGATGTACTCTCAATGCGGACAGCCAATCGAGACGCCTCGAACTGTGATGGACCGCATGGAATTTCCACAAGCGCCGGCTGTGAAACCAGCGATGAACCCAGTAGCCGGTCAGATCGCCCAGCACGAGCAGCTCGAGCAGCATCAGCCACTGCGGCTGTTGCGCAACCGGACCGAACCCATCGGCTATGCGTGCGCCGATTTGCCGGTCGAGCGCAGCGAGCGCGATGACAGCGACACCGAAAGCAAGGATTTTTGAGACTGCCCGGATCACGAGCGGTGTGACCAGCCAGTAGAGCAGATCCACGCTGCTGTCGCGGCGCCACAAGGGCTGACCACGCACCGCGGGGAACAACCGCTCCGAGGCGTACAGCAAAGCGCCCACACCAGCGAGCGCGATCAGAATTCCGACAATCTGCACCATGTCGGCATCTCCGCAAGGAAGCTCTGACAAGCCCATAGAAAAGCAGGAAGCGCTCCCAAGCCCACAATGCGCCTGCGCACTTGGCGGGCGCGCGTTTTGCCGGCTGTGTCGCTAGATTGAAAAACAGTTTTTGCCGCGCAAAAAACCGCGCGCGCGAGGCGTAATTCTGGCTCGACGCAATGGCCTTCTTCTTGCTTCGACACTGTTAAATCCCGCGTCGCATCATCGAGTTGAGTGAAGCGGGAATCTCACCGGCATGCAGGGGCTCCCGCCGACGAGATAAGCGCTCTTGGCATCGGTACCTCAGCCGCAGAAGCGCCAATACGGGACGCCCTCCATCTCTCCTAAGGCACAAGCGTTCCCACATGAAGCGGGATGCGTTCAAGGTGCGCAGTCTCAGCGGTCGGCTGGCGCTCGTGTTCGCGTTGCTCTTCACGGTAGTGCAAGCAAGCGTGCTGCTGCTCGTCGACCGCTCGAGCGCGGGCATCGCCCGCGAGCGCAACGCGGAGGAGTTGCACGTCGGCGAGAGGGTGTTCCTGCGTCTGGTCGAGCAGAACCAGCAGCGGTTACTGCAAGCGGCGGAGGTCTTGTCGAAAGACTTCGCGTTCCGCCAGGCCGTCGCAACCGGCGACTCGCCAACCATACCGTCCGTGCTGCACAACCATGGTTCCCGCGTCCAGGCCAGCGTCATGATGCTGGTGTCGCCCGACAACATCCTGATCGCCGATTCGCTGCACCCGGGAGCGGGGCGGCGTCCGTTTCCTCGGCCCGCGTTGATCCGCTCCGCTCAGCAGCGTGGCAAGGCGTCGGCTCTGTTGATGATCGACAACCGCCTGTATCAAGTCGTCGTCGTGCCGGTCCTCGCGCCCGACCCGATCGCCTGGGTCGCCATGGGCTTCTTGATCGATGCTGGATTCTTGAGCGACCTGCGCGCGATCACCTCTCTGCACGTGTCATTCCTCGGACAGGATCCGAGCGGGAATTGGCAGGTGCTTGCCACCACCCGGGCCAAGAAGGACCTGGAAGCATCGCTGCCGGCGGTATCGACGCAAGACACCTTGGGTGGCGTGCCGCTGAGGCTCGGCGGGTTCGACACGACCGTATCCACGCTGGCGAAGCAGGGCAGCGATCCGCTCAAGATCGTTCTGCAGCGCTCGGTCCTGGAAGGCATGGAGCCGCTCGAGCGCTTGAAGTCGCTGCTGCTGGCGTTGACGCTCGCCAGCATTGGCGCGTCGGTCATCGGCAGCGTTGTTCTGGCACGCCGCATCACTCAGCCGCTCGCGGCACTGACGCAGTTCGCGAAGCGCGTCCGCGACGGGGACTACACAGGCCGCATCGAGGTTAAGCACGGCGACGAGATCGAGGCGGTAGCAACCAGCTTCAACCACATGCTGGAGGGGATCGCCACCCGCGAGGCCGAAGTCATGCGCCTGGCGTACGAGGACACGCTCACTGGTCTGCCGAACCGCGCGATGTTCAACGACCGCCTGGCGCAGGCGGTCAAGCTATTCCGCCGCGCTGGCACCCAAGTCTCGGTTCTGGTCATGGACCTGGACCGCTTCAAGTATATCAACGACACGCTTGGCCACGGCGCCGGCGACCTCGTGCTGCAGGAGGTCGCCAAGCGTCTGCGCAATGCGGTGAGGGAATCGGACACAGTAGCGCGCCTGGGCGGAGACGAGTTCGGCGTCTTGCTCGCCACCGGCAGCTCGGACCGCGCCCTGGTGGTAGCGCGAATGATCGATGCGGTCCTGGAGGAGCCGATCGAGATCGACGGCCAGCCGGTAGACGTAGGCTCGAGCATCGGCATTGCGCAATGCCCGGTGCACGGCGAAGAGGCGGGCGTACTGTTGCAGCACGCCGACGTTGCGATGTACGAAGCGAAGCAGCAGAAATCAGGCGTGGCAGTGTACGAACCCAGCTATGACAAGCACCGCGCCGAGCAGCTCTCCCTGCTCAGCGACCTGCGCAGAGCGATCGCGGGCCGTCAGCTCAAGCTGCACTACCAGCCAAAGGTTGATCTGCGGCGCGCGCGGTTGGTTGGGGTGGAGGCTCTGGTGCGCTGGGAGCACCCCGACCGCGGGGTGCTGCCTCCCTCCGAGTTCATCCCGTTCGCCGAGCAGACCGGCGTCATCAGAGAGGTCACGCGCTGGGTGATCCCGGAAGCGATGCGCCAGTGCGGTGCCTGGCTGTCCAGAGGCGTGCCCGTGAGCGTCTCGGTCAACGTGTCCACTCGAGACCTGCTCGACCGCGAGCTGCCGGAAATCTTCGGATCTGCCGCACGCGCCCACGGCGTGCCAGCCGATCTTGTCATCGTCGAAGTCACCGAGAGCGCACTGATGGAAGATCCGCAGCGCGTGCAGGAGATCATGAGGCAGCTCAAGCACCTTGGGCTGCGTCTCGCGATCGACGACTATGGCACCGGTTATTCATCGCTCGCGTA
>DASPUW010000359.1:0-3938 GCA_035622675.1 Burkholderiales bacterium
ACACGTTACCCTCGTACAGCACTACCGACTGCCCCGGCGTGATGGCGCGCTGAGCCTCGACGAAGGCGATTTCGCACTCGTCGCCGGCCGCCGTCAGAGTGCACTGCGCATCGGACTGGCGATAACGTGTCTTGGCCGCGTATCCCTGGCCGGCGGCTGGGGCCATCCCCGAAATCCACGAGGCAGACGTTGCGCGCAGCCTGTCCTTGAACAAGGCCGGGTGGTCTTGACCCTGCACGACAACCAGGCCGTTGTGCTCTAGCTCCTTGCCCACCACGTACCAGGGTTCGCCCGGCCCGCCTACACCGAGGCCGTGCCGCTGGCCGATCGTGTAATACATCAATCCCTGGTGGGTGCCCACCTGGCGCCCCTCCGGCGTGCGCATCGGGCCGGGTGAGGCCGGCAGGTAGCGCATCAGAAACTCGCGGAATGGACGCTCCCCGATGAAGCAGATGCCCGTGCTGTCGGGCTTGGCATGGTTGGGCAGCCCGAGCTCGAGCGCCCGCCGCCGAACGTCGCGCTTGACCCAGTCACCAAGCGGAAACAGTGTCCTCGCGAGCTGCGTCTGATTCAGACGGTACAGGAAGTAGCTCTGATCTTTGCTGAGATCCGCTGCTTTCACCAGCTCGCAGGTTCCAGGCCGGCCGCCGGCGTTCCCACTCCGTCTTATGCGCGCGTAGTGGCCGGTCGCGATCCAGTCAGCCCCCATGCCGAGGGCATGGTCCAGGAAGGCCTTGAATTTGATCTCGGCATTGCATAGCACGTCCGGGTTAGGGGTCCGGCCTGCGCGGTATTCGGCGAGGAAATTCTGAAACACGCGCTCGCGGTATTCGGCGGAGAAGTTCACCGCCTCGATGTCGATGCCGATGCAGTCCGCGACCGACACGGCGTCGACCAGGTCCTCGCGGGAGGTGCAATACTCGTCGCTGTCGTCATCCTCCCAGTTTTTCATGAACAGGCCGACGACCTCGAAGCCCTGGTCTTTCAGCAGCCAGGCGGCGATGGATGAATCGACTCCGCCCGACATGCCGACGATCACCCTCTGGCGTGTCATCAATCGTAGTGAACCAGGATATCGAGCGGGTAACGCCGTCCGGCGACGTGGTCTTCCACGCAGCGCAGCACCTGCGGACTACGGTGCGCAGAGCGGCATGCGCGCAGCTCGTCCGGCGTAAGCCAGAGCGTGCGCAGGATGCCCTGGTCGAGCTCGCGCCCGGCCTCCCGCGCCCCTAGCTCCCCGCAGAACGCGAACCGAACGTAGGTCAGGTGGCCTGCCGAGTGGCTCCATCGATAGATGCCCACCAGGCCTGTCGGCGAGAAGGCGTGCGCGGTCTCCTCCAGGGCTTCGCGCACGGCACCTGCCACGATCGACTCGCCAGGCTCCAGGTGGCCGGCCGGCTGGTTGATCCGGATCCCATCGTCGGTCTCCTCCTCCACCAGCAGATAGCGCCCTTGCTGTTCGATTACCGCGGCCACGGTCACGCTCGGTCGTGTCATCGTCATCTCCCGCTCGCGCTGTCCGGCCCGCGCAAAAGGGCGCACAGGATAAGGCCGCCTCCTGGCCTGGTCAATTGGGCGGCACGGATCGAGCTCTGGAGCGGTTGAACCCGTTCCGCAATGCGCTGTCGATAGTACGCCATGACGGCTTCGCAGCGGGACCGCCCTGCGCATGTCCTGGTTCAGTATGATTGGAGCCGTCTCGATGAGCTCCAGGAGGTCGGAAGCGATGAAAAGTCGGCTGCGGGTTGGGCTGCTTTGCGTGCTGCTCGGCTGCGCCGCAGCGGCGAATGCGATGAAAGCGAGCGAAGTGGCGCCCTGTCGCCCGAACATGCCCGAGCGCATGGTATCGCTCCCCGGTCTGGTCACTGTGCATGTCGTGTGCGATCACGTCCTGTTCGAGATCCCGCTCCAGATGCTGGAGCGCGACATGCTGCTCAATACCGAGTTCGCAGCGCTTTCGACCGGCAGCGACTACGTGGCGCCGGGCTCGACGGTGGACAGCCGCGTGGTGCGCTGGGTCAGACGCGGCAACAAGGTGTATCTAGAGAACGTGCGCTACGAGATGTGGGCGCCCAACATGGCCAACCTGCAGCGCGGGGTGGAGGATGCGTCCCTGCGCACCGTGATCAGGGCCTTCGACGCAGTCGCCGAAGGCAACGACGGCAGCCCTATCGTCGACGTCACCGGGCTGTTCGCGACCGACGTCCCCGACGGATTCGGGAGGGAATACAAGCAGCACTTCCGCATGACCGCAGTGGATCCCAAGCGTTCGTACATCCAGAGCGTCAAGGCATTTCCACGCAACATCGAGATTCGCTTCTATCAGACCTGGGTTCCCGATTCCAAGGAACTGCTCAAGTCGACTGAGGACGACCCTGTTCCGTCGCAGCTCGGCTTCATTTTCCACACCAGCATGCTGCTGTTGCCGGACAAGCCGATGCGCGGGCGCTACGAAGACGAGCGGGTCGGCTATTTTTCTACGCCGTTCGACGACTACGGCACCAACGAGCACGGCAAGGTCAGGCGGGCGTTCATCAACCGCTATCGCCTCGAGAAAAAGGACCCGAGCGCGGCGGTATCGGACCCCGTGCAGCCGATCGTGTTCTATCTGAGCCATGAGGTACCGGACAAGTGGCGGCCTTATCTCAAGCGGGCCGTCGAGGACTGGGGAGCCGTGTTCGAAAAAGCTGGATTCAGCAACGCCATCGTCGCGCGCGATGCGCCGAGCGAGCAGGAGGATCCGGACTGGGACCCGGAAGACGTCCGCTACTCTGTCATCCGGTGGACTCCGAGCGGGCGGCAGAACGCGATGGGTCCTGCCGTGGTCGACCCGCGCAGCGGCGAGGTCATCTCTTCGCACGCCATCTTCTGGCACGACGTGCTCAGGCTGACCGAGACCTGGTATTTCACGCAGGTCGGGCCGCTCGATCCGCGCGCAGCCAAGCTGCCACTGCCCGACGATGTGGTGGGCGAGCTGCTGCGCTACGTCGCCTCGCACGAAGTCGGGCACGCGCTCGGCCTGCGGCACAACTTCAAGGCCCATTCTGCGTATTCGGTCGAGCAGTTGCGCGACCCGGAATGGACGAAGAAATGGGGGACGTCGTCGTCGATCATGTCCTACGCCCGCTTCAACTACGTCGCGCAGCCCGGCGATGGCGCCTATCTGATCCCGAAGTTCGGCCCCTACGACTACTTCGCGATCGAATGGGGTTACCGGCAATTCGACAACACCATGACGCCGGACAGTGAGTGGCCCGTGCTCGACCGCATGGCGGCCCGCCAGATCGAGGATCCGGCGCTGCGTTTCGGCGGCGAAGACGCCGTCGCGCCGCTCGATCCAACCGTGAACACGCAGGTACTCGGATCGGATCCGATGAAGGCGGCCGAGCTCGGGCTCAAGAATATCGACCGCGTCATGGTCATGCTCATCCCGGCGACGACCGAGCTGGGCAAAGACTACACGCGGCTCGCCGACATGTACCAGGCCCTGCTCGTAAAGCGGAACAACGAGCTGACCGCGGTCGCTAAGATGGTGGGCGGAGTGGAGGAGATGCGTTATCAGGGCGGACGCGGTGCGACGCCGTACTCTCCCGTGCCGCCGGAGAGGCAGCGCCAGGCCGTGAAGTTCCTGCTGGACAATGCGTTCGTTCGTCCCAACGCGCTGCTGGATCCGGACGTGCTGCTGCGCATCGCGCCCACGGGTGGCGCCGATCCGCTGCAGGGGTCCAACGTGAAGGTGCTGTCGCAGCTCCTGCGGCCGAGCGTTTTTCTGCGCATGGCGGAAGCGAAGGCGCTCAACCCGGGCCGACCCGGCTACACCGGCATCGATATGCTCAAGGATCTGAACGAAGGGCTGTTCGTAGAGCTGAAGGATGGCCGTCCCGCGATCGATTTTTATCGCCGCACACTCCAGCGCAATTACGTCACTCTCCTACTGG
>DASPUW010000360.1:0-8109 GCA_035622675.1 Burkholderiales bacterium
CGCGGCCATGAGCAGCCGATAGCGCAGATCGGCAGCACGGCCGATGGGCGGAGTCGGTACTAACTTGATTACGCTGCTGCGTGACATTGGTGTCACCTTCTCGGAACGGGAAACGGGCGACCAGCCCCAACCTGTATGCGAATGGTGTGCCCGCGGGCCGGTCTCCTTCCGAGCGAGGTAGGGTCCGGAACGAACGGATCAGCGGTCGGGTCAAGGCGACCGGCGGCCTCTGGTGCGCGGCGCGCCGCACCATTTGCGAGCGCCCAGCGTCAGATAGGCGACGAATCTCGCGCTGCTTCGCGAAACGCGTACTCGATTCTTACGGCGTGCGGTGCTCGACGCCGTACTTGGCGTAGATCCGATCGACGGTGCCGTCCTTGAGCATCTCGACCAGAACCGGATTGACAGCCTCAACCAACGCGTTGTCCGCTTTGCGCATGCCGACGGATACCGTCCACCCCAGCTCGGGCTCGTGGTCGTAGGCGTAGGCGAGCCCGAGCGGCCGGTCGGGATGGGTGTGGTTGTAGTAGGCGACCTTGGCAGGGCTGATAGCGGCAGCTTGGATTTCTCCGCGGAGCAGGTCGTCGATCATGTCCGATTCGAACGAATAGGGCGACGTGCGCAAGCCCTTCTTGCCCAGCACCACGCTCGCTAGAGAACCGATCATGACACCGACTTTCGCTGGAGGCCGCACTTCGTCGAACGTCTGCACTGGCGGAACGCCTGGGGCGAGCGCAAGCGCAACGCCCGACTTCTGGTAGGGAACGGACAGCTTGAGCTTGCCCTCGTGCACCTTTGGATCGCTGAAGGCGTCCATCACGATGTCGCAGTTGACCCAGTTCGCGCGATAGTGCGGATAGATCCACAGCACGCGCAGCTCGACGCCGAGCCCCTGCGCCAGCGCGCGTGCCAGCTCAATCTGGAAGCCGGGCGCTTCCCCTTTCTCGCTGGCGTAAGGGAGCGCATCGGGATTGGCGCACAGTTCTATCGCGCCGCGGCTCTTGATCTCAGCAAGCGTGCGGGCTTGAGCTTGGCTCACCGTCAGCGCTGCCAACACCACGGCAGCAGTGCTCAGGCACGCACAAGTCTTTGCGATGGCATCGCGCATCGTCATCGAAATCACCTTTTGGTCAAACCGAATGTTGCGGGCGGGGCTGCGGGGCGTACAGCTGAACGTCCTCTTCCGGTCTCGCGCCGCGATTATATCAGGGCACGTCGTGCAGGCGCTCCAGAGCGTCCTCAGCCGCTGCCCGCCATGCGGCGTTGTGTGATGCCGCCAGCCATGCGCTCCGCGCGGATGAATTCCGCTGCCTTCTCGGCGATCATCACAGTAGGCGCATTGGTGTTGCCCGAGGTGATACGCGGCATGATCGAGGCGTCGACCACCCGGAGCGCAAGCACGCCGCGCACGCGCAGACAGTCGTCCACGACCGCGCCGTCGTCCTGTCCCATCTTGCAGGTCCCTACTGGATGGAAGATCGTCGTGCCCAGATCTCCCGCTGCCCACATCAACTTTTCGTCGGACTCGACCTCGGCGCCGGGTTTGAGCTCCCGCGGTTCGTATTTGGCGAGCGCCTTGGCCGCCATGATGCGGCGGGTGAAGCGCATCGAGTCCACAGCGACCCGGCGATCGTCGTCCGTGGAGAGGTAATTGAGCTTGATCGCCGGGTGCGCTCGCGGATCCGGGCTCTTGATACGTACGTAGCCGCGGCTGCTAGGGCGCAGATTGCACACGGAGGGCGTGATCGCGGGGAACGGGTGCAAAGGCTCGCCGAACCTGTCCAGCGACAGCGGCTGCACATGCCATTCGATGTTGGCCGACGGCTGCGACGCGTCGCTACGGGCGAATGCCCCGAGCTGCGAAGGTGGCATGGTCAGCGGTCCAGTCTTGAACAGCAGGTACTCCAGCCCCATGGCGGCCTTGCCCTGCACCGTCCGGGCGCGCTCATTCAGCGTCAGCACATTGCTGACGCGATAGACCATGCGCAGTTGCAGGTGGTCGTGGAGATTCTCACCGACGCCCGGCAACTCGTGGACGACCGCGATGCCCAGCTGACGCAGCAGAGCGGCCGGACCGATGCCCGACAGCTGCAGCAGCTGCGGCGATCCGATCGAGCCAGCGGAGAGGATCACTTCGCGCCGCGCCTCGACTATGCCCTCCCCCGCATGGGGCACGCGCAGCTCCACGCCGGTCGCGCGCTTGACGTTCTCGCGCGTCGTGACGCGAACGCGCAGGGCGCTCGCCCGGGTCATGACTTTGAGATTGCGCCGGTGCAGCACCGGCCGCAGAAATGCGTCGGTCGCACTCCAGCGGACGCCGCGACGCTGGTTGACCTGAAAGTAGGCGTTGCCGAAGTTGTCGCCCCGGTTGAATTCGACGATCTTCGGGATGCCGCATTCTGCTGCAGCCTCACGCCAAGCGTCGAGGATCTCCCAGCTGACGCGACGTTCTTCGACACGCAGCTCGCCGCCCGTCCCGTGCAGGGCGTCGGCACCATGGGCATAGTCTTCCGTGCGTTTGAAGTAGGGCAACACTTCGTCCCACGACCAGCCCCGGTTGCCGAGCGCCGCCCAGTGATCGTAGTCTGCGCGCTGTCCACGCATGTGGACCATGGCGTTGATCGACGAGCACCCGCCCAGCACTTTGCCGCGCGCATAGCCGATCGAGCGGCCGTTCAGCCCCTGCTCGGCTTCGGTCTTGTAGCACCAATCGGTGCGCGGGTTGCCGATGGTATACAAGTAGCCCACCGGGACGCGGATCCAGAAATAGTTGTCCTTTCCGCCCGCCTCGATCAGCAGGACGTTGACATCCGGGTCGGCGGACAGCCGGTTGGCCAGCACGCAGCCCGCCGTGCCCGCCCCCACGATTACGTAATCGTAGGTACCCAGCGACCTGCTGGCCATGCCTCCTCCCGTTGTCGGTCTACGCTTGGCACCTCCGAATGGTAGCGCTTGCGAGCATCCCGCGGGTATGACCTGCGGTCGCAAGGCGGTCGCAAGGATTCCAGGCAAGGAAAATGCATGAAGTGACCGAGCGATCGCGTAAGGCCTGGAAACGATGACACAACCTACTCACCAGAACGCTCTGCCCCTGGGCTCCATGCTGATGGAGTACAAGCTTCAGTCCGTGCTCGGAGCTGGCGGCTTCGGCATCACTTATCTCGCCCACGACACGAATCTGCAGAAGGACGTCGCGATCAAGGAGTACCTGCCGAGCGCGGTCGCGGTCCGCGGCTCGGGTGGCACGGTGCTGCCGACGACCACGGGCATGGAGAAAGACTACCGCTGGGGGCTCGATCGTTTCATCCAGGAAGCTCGCACGCTCGCCAAGTTCAGCCATCCGCACATCGTGCGCGTGAATCGCTTCTTCGAGGCCAACGGCACCGGCTACATGGTCATGGACTACGAAGCCGGCGAGCCGCTCAAGGCCTGGCTCCAGCGCAACCCGTTCCCGCCGGAGCCGGCGCTGCGGGCGATGCTCGCGCCCCTACTGGACGGTCTGGAAAAGGTACACGCCGCCGGGTTCCTGCACCGCGATATCAAGCCCGACAACATCTTCATCCGCAAGGACGGCGGACCGGTGCTCATCGACTTCGGCTCGGCGCGGCAGGCCGTAGGTGGCGCAACGCAAACTTTGACCACGATCGTGTCGCCCGGCTATGCCCCATTCGAGCAGTACACCACCTCCGCCGAGCAGGGACCGTGGTCCGACATCTATTCACTCAGCGGCGTGCTGTACTTTGCGATCACGAGCCAGAGCCCGCCTGACGCCATCACGCGCATGAAGTCGGACGCTTTGACTCAGGGCCTGGGCGCAGCACGCATGCGCTACAGCGGAGCCTTCGTCGATGCCGTCGGCTGGGGCCTTGCGCTGGAAGAAGGATCCCGGCCGCGCAATATCGCGCAGTGGCGCGAGGTGCTGTTCGGACAGCGTCCCATGGCTGCGCCCGTTTCCGCAGCACCGGGCTCGCAGGCCGGGACGAAGAACGCTTCTGTACCCCGCGCAACTCCGTCCCCGAGCAAACCACCTGCGACCGTCGCGGCCGACGCCATTGCGCGAGCGCGTGCTATGGAATTGGCGACAGCCGCCGCTGGGTCCGGCGGGCTGCGCCTGTCGGAAAGAGGCGGATTCCCCTGGAAGACGATGATAGTGGCCGTGGCCGGGATCGCGATGCTGGGGGTTGGGCTTCGAAGCATGCGACCGCACGCCCCCACCAATACCCCGACTGTTGTGGTGCTGAATTCCCGGCAATTAGTCGGACCCGGGGCCGAGACACATGCGCCCATGGTGCCTGTGCAGCCATCGCAAGTGGCGTCGCCCATGCCCTCAGCAGCCCCACAGCCGGTTGGAGCCGACGCGAACGTCCCCGCACCGCACGCCGAGGTGCAGCCAATCAATCCGCAGGCGACCTCGACGGCACCTGACAGCAGCCCGGCGGCCCGATCAGCAGGCGAAGCAGCCGAAGCGCAGGTCCCGACGCCCGCTTGGGAGCGAAAGGTCGAAGCCCGCTTCCACGCGGCCGACGCCGACAACACCGGGCTCACACGCGAGGAAATGGCCAGAAATTTCCCTCGCCTCGCCGCGCGATTCGACGAGATCGACGCTAACCACAACGGGCGCATCGAAGCGTCCGAGCTCAGCGCCGCGCTCCAGCAGCTCGCAGCCCAGCGCGGCGCACAATAGCCGTTCCCTGCACTCGTCGCGGGCTTGCCCTGCGCCCGCACAGCACCGAAAATGCCTCGAGGGCGCTGACGCGGCTCGCCGCGGTCGGCCCGATTCCTCGAGGATGCACATGGGCGCAGCGACGATTTCCGACAAGCTGACCGGGATGCGGGTTGTCCCCGTGCTGCGCCTCGCCACGCGCGCTGCGGCAGCAGCAGCGGTCGACTGCCTGGTAGAAGCCGGTTACGGAACCGTCGAGCTCACGCTCACCACGCCGGACGCACTCCAACTCATCGCCGAGCTTCGCAAGCGTATGGACAACGCGTTCCTGATCGGCGCTGGTACTGTCCTCGACCTCGACACGGCTAGACGCTGTCTGGATGCCGGTGCGGATTATCTGGTATCGCCCTGCCTGGTCGCGGGCATGGCCAGGCTCGCGCGGGATGCCGATCGAGCTGCGCTGAGCGGAGGTTTCACGCCCGGCGAAGTACTGGCGGCATGGCGCGACGGGGCGCAGATCGTCAAGGTGTTCCCCGCCTCGAGCGGTGGGCCCGCTCACCTCCAGGCGATCCATGCTGTGTTTCCCGAGATCCCGCTGTGTCCGACCGGCGGCGTGTCGGCTACAAATCTGCGCGACTATTTCGCAGCCGGCGCAGCCATCGTCGGCATCGGCAATAACATCATCGACCACAAGGCGCTGGCCGCCGGTGACCGCGCGCAGGTCAAGCGTTACGCGCGGCAGTTTCTCGAGCTTGCGCCGGGCGCACGTGAGTGAAGATGGGCGCGGCCGCCGACATCGTGTCCCTAGGCGAGCCGCTGTACGAGTTCAACCAGATCCCGGGCGAAGAACGCAAATATCTCCAAGGCTTCGGCGGAGACACCAGCAACGCGGCCATCGCTGCGGCACGCCAGAACGCAGCCGTCGCCTACGTAACGCGCCTTGGCGACGACGAATTCGGCAGACAGTTCCTGGCCCTGTGGCGAGCGGAAGGCCTGGATGTTTCCGGCGTCGCCATAGACCACGATGCGCACACCGGAGTCTACTTCGTTCACCACGGGTCGCAGGGGCACGTGTTCAGCTATCTGCGGGCCGGCTCTGCCGCGAGCCGCATGCTGCCGGAGCAGCTGCCGCTCGACTTGATCTGCGCGGCGAAATTTCTTCACGCCTCGGCCATCTCACAGGCCATCAGCGCCAGCGCATGCGACGCGGTTTTCGCCGCCATCGACGCGGCCAAGCGTGCGGGCGCCAAGTTCGCCTACGATTCCAACCTGAGGCTGAAGCTGTGGCCGCTGGCGCGCGCCAAAGCGGTGATTACGGCGACCATCCCAGCGGCTGACTATTTCCTGCCCAGCCTGGACGACGTGACGGCGCTCTGCGGGCTGGAGCAGCCCGAGGCCATCGTCGACTGGAGTCACCGCGCGGGCGCCAAGCGCGTCGTACTCAAGCTCGGCGCGCGGGGTGCTCTCGCCAGCGACGGCGTGCGCCGCGAATGGATCTCGCCCCATCGGGTCGAGTGCGTGGATGCAACCGGCGCCGGCGACTGTTTCGCGGGCTCACTGCTCGCACGTCTGGCGCTGGGAGATGATTTCTGGAGTGCGGTCCGCTACGCCAATGCCGCAGCTGCACTGGCAACTACCGGTTTTGGCGCAGTAGCGCCGCTACCGAGGCCGGAGGCCGTACGCCGCCTTCTGGGTAAGCTCTGATCAAGAGCTCACAGCCGCAGCCCTGAGGCGTAGCCGGTCAGCTCGAGATAGCCGCGCCCGACTTCGCGCCCTTCCTGCATCGCACGCACGGCCCCCTCCCAGTAGATCGTGCCTGTGCTGGCGCGCGAGTCCAGTTCCTGGTCATCCATGAGAGGTTCGAGATGAAGTGCCAGCGAACCCGCCTTCACGCGCATCGCAACCGGGTACTCGACGTTGCTGCGAGGCGAGCGCCAGCGCCGCATCGGGGTGAATTCAATCTCGCCGGGCGCAAGAGCCCTCGTCTTGCCTGAAGGATCTCGCAGGCTGCCGCCGGCCCACAGCTCGCGTCCGTCCTCGCGGCGAATGCGAAAGGCCATGAGCGCGCCGCCGTCCGACAAGTTGATTCCGACCCAGTCCCAGCCTGCGGCTTCCGGCGCGAGATACTCGCTCGACCATTCGTGATCGAGCCACGCCGTGCCCGTTACCGCCATGGTGCTATGCTCGACCACAAGTTCGCCAGCAACGGCAAGCTGCGGCCGGCTGTAGTAGTAGCTCGCCTGCTCGGACTTCGGGCCCTTGCGGCTGTAACCATCTTCGCCCTCGAGAAGGATCGACTGCGTCGGCCTGAATGTGAGGTGCATGCCAAAGTTTCGCGCGGCGACCTGCGCGACGTAACCCTCGGGCGCAAGCCGAAGCGACCAGTCCTCGATCCACACTCGGGTGCTTCCCGTTTCGGCGCCTGCCAGCCCTAGGCCTTCGCGCGCCGCACGCTGATCGTGACGCAGCCTTCCGAACTTTGCATCCGCAACCGCGGCGTGAGCGAACACCAGCTGCTTGGGAGCGAAGGCGCTTGGATTGTCTTCCTGAACCTGCGGGCGATTCCGGAAGAAGGTGATCTGCACCCCGAGCTCGTAACCGCTCGCATCACTCACCCATCCGGTGATGTACCACCACTCGGTCCGGTACAGCGGATGTGCGCCGTGATCGCGCGGGAACGCGAGCGTCCGACCACGGTTCACCTCCGGATACGCTGCCCACGAGCGCGCCGCACACGCGAGCAGCGGTAGAGTCAGAAAGCGCCTGCGCCCGCTCCTCACCTTCTCACCTCTTCGCTTTTCACTCTAAGCTAAACTTACCCGCGACTCCAACAACCACAATGCAATCGTCACCCCGGGAGGAATGCCGTGATCAAACCCTATACCGCCGTCGGGCTCATTCCCACCGTGCGGGGTATCCGCAAGCGCAAGGACATCATGATCAACCTCGAGCACCTGTCGCACCTGGTGAAGGCTGCGGCCTGGCTGTCCAGCCTCGATCTCCCGGTGCGTCTGATCGCCTTCCCCGAGGGCGCGTTGCAGGGGTTCAACGATGAGGTGCTGGACCTCGATCATGTGCAGTTCGCGCGCGAGGGCGCGATCGACATTCCGGGCGAAGAAACCGAATACCTGGGCAGAATCGCTAAGGAGTACGACGCGTTCATCATTGCGCAGGCCAAGGCGCGTCATCCCGATCTCAAGGACCGTTTTTTCAACGTCGGCTTCATTCTCGACCCCAAAGGCAAGCTCATTCTTCAGCATTACAAGGTCTCGCCGCTGTTTCCGGTCGAGCACTCGGTCTGTCCACACGACGTGTATGACTGGTGGGTGGAGAAATACGGGCGCAACCTGCAGGCGTTCTGGCCGGTAGTCGACACCGAGATCGGGCGTCTCGGCATCATGATGGCCAATGAAGGGTCGTATCCCGAGAACGCGCGGGCGCTGGCC